>NZ_SOFA01000036.1:0-177305 GCF_004402835.1 Cryobacterium sp. Sr3
TGAGGTTTCTCTTGCGCCCACGTCTGGCCATCTTCACACTCCAAATCTTGGTGGAGTGTTGCGACGAGACCTAGAACTCGCCCGGCGTTTCTGGCCCTGTTTTCAGTTGGCGTTAACAGTCATCGCCAGCAAGGTCAGTCCGGTCCTTTTCAGACGCAGCATATATCGGGCGACGAGACCCAATGCGATCAAAACCCAGAAGCCAATTTCGGAGGCGACGATGATGGCAATGATCATAAATCCCCCAGTCGATGCGTCTAGGCCCTGAAAACAAACTAGCACGCCCGTGCTAATATCAATTTATGGCGAGAACGATCGACCGGGACGCACGCAAGGTACAGCTCGCTCAAGCGGTGTGGCAGATCATCCTCGACCAAGGAATCAGCGCGGTATCGGTGCGCACAGTTGCCGAGCAGGCTGGCGTGGTGGTCGGCTCCCTGCGTCATGTTTTCCCCACCCGCGCTGAACTCCTGCAGTTCTCCGCCGAGCTCATGGTGCAGCGCGCCACCGACCGCGTTCTCGCTATTCGTGAAGGCTCGAACCCAGCGGAGTACGCGCTGGAGGTCCTGAAAAACTTCTTGCCTCTTACCGCTGATAGTCGCGCGGAACTCGAGGTTAATATCGCGCTGATTGCGGAAAGCCCTGCGTTGCCGCAACTTGTTTCCATCAGAAATCGCGCTTACGAAGAACTGGGGAACGGCTGCCTCCGACTGGCCGAAAAGTTGGCCTGCAGGCCCAGCGGCCCTGAACTGGTAGAACGAGCGCGCCATTTGCACGCCGTTCTCGATGGCCTTGCCATTCACCTACTCATGGAACCACCCGGAAACGACAGCACCTGGGCAACCGTCATCCTCGAGAAAGAGCTTGCACGCATCATCAGAAACCGCTGACCAGCACCTAGTGCGGAGTCACCTGCGATCGGTGCATGCGGCCGGGCAATCCACGGATCCGTGCGGAGTTCCGCAAGAGGACCGTCTTACGGGGAAGAGCTTATGGTCTCGGCGTGGCTGACTCTCACGTCAGTGCGGCGATCCCAATTGGTCAGGGTCAGTGAGTGCCGTCTCGGGCGTGCAGCCTAATTCACCTGGCTGCAGCGTCACCGGGGGTGGGTAGACGTCGTCGACCGTCCCGTTCTCGCTCTTGATCAGGACGCAATCTTCGGCGGAACCGAACGCGACGCCGACCCGATCTCCGGCGCTGCTCACCTGGACGACGACCCGCGGCGGAGCGACGACCTCGAACTCGCCGGTCGGAGTGGTGAGTTGCGCGGAAATCGCGCCGATGATCGCGTCTACCGTCGCCGGCGAACCAGTCTGCACTCGCGCGAGAAGCACCGCCGATGCCACCTCGCGCGCGGTGTCCGACACGACAGGGACGATGCTGTCGTCGACGCGAGGCGTCACGATGGCGGCATCCGGTGGGCAACCGATCGGGTCGATGCCGTCAGACGATTCCCATGTGCCGACCTTGCCGTAGTAGTCGAACTCGATTCGGAAGCAAAAGGGGCCAGGTGCGCCCGTGGACGCGTTCTTGAGCCCTGGCACGAAAACCCGGAAGTCGAGGCTGCCGAACGGTTCGCTTAGGTCGGTCGACTGCCGGGTGTCGACGCCGACCAGCTCGATGTCCGCGCTGTCGCTAATGGCTTGAGCGACTGCAGCGCGCGCCCAGCCGTCGATGTCGTCGGGTCTCTCCCCGCCGATATCGCGCGCGAGGTCGGCCGCCCGCACTTGCGCGACGACCTCCGGGGTGGCGTCGTCCGTGGAGGCTGACCCGGTCGTCAACGATGTCGGCTGTGAGCATCCGGTTAGGGTTAGCGCGCTGACCGCCATGAGGCCAACGAGGCGGGGAGTTGCCGTCATGAGAAAGGATGGCCTCAAGCCGGGCAATCGTGGTCGCGTGCGGTGCCCATACGACGACGCGCCTAGGTCGCGAAGAACCATGAGGGTGACTCCAATTTGCGACGCCATAACGTGGAGCCTATTCCTCGACGCACCTGAAACCGCGTCGTGGCTGTATGTCTGGCAGCTGGGGTAGCCCGCTGCAGGCCGACGTTGCGCTGATGGAGACGCCCTCGCTGGTGCCGCGGATGTGTAGTTGCAGACTATCGCCGGTGTAAATGTCGGTGCCTAATGCTCGATCGCTTCGGACGAAACCTTGTGCCTCCTCTGCTTTCGCGATCTCGGTGAATATTTCTTCCTGGCTGAGGCTCTGCCCACTGACGGGAAGAAGCACCGAACCCGTCACCTTCATCGGATGCTGCCAGATTGCCCTGGCAGCCGAGTGACTGTCCCACATGTTCAACGTGAACGTCACCACAGCGGATGCACTTAGCTGTTTCTCTCTTGCGATCTCCGCGCGTCGAAACCTATGGGATACAAGACACTGACACCTGCTCCGAAGCGACGCGGGCATATAGCTAAATGCGCCAAATAGCGATCACAGAACGCCGCCACAGCGCGCTAAAGTCACAAACAAGATCGCCCGAGGCAACGTCGAGCGGGCGCGGATCAACGCAGCGACGTCACCACACACGCCGCCAATACCCGGCAAGGTCGTCGCCGAACTCATGTTTGGCTTCTGGACCTACCTCTTCGTGGACGCTCACGAGAAAACCATCTGGGTTCCTCATCTCCACAAAGCCTTCCCACCAAGTACCGACAGAAACCCGCTCAATGACGCATTGGCCGCGCTGCGAGATTTCCGAAACAGAGTGGCTCACCACGAGAACATCCTCAACGGTTCTGAAAGCGAACGCCGCCGAATTATCCACATCATCCGGTTGCTCTCTGCTGATGCGCTTGCTCACTTCAAGGCCAACAGCGAGGTAGCCACGATCCTGGCTGGCCGACCGTAGGGAAGCTTCTGAGACCAAGGTGCGCCGTCCTGGCGCGTCCCCGGTCAGCATCAGCCATCTAATTCTCGGTGTCTCGCAACTAACGATGAATCCGCCGCCCATGGAATACGAGACGCTCGGCCAGCTCTTGGAGCGCTCGCGCAATGACCTCGTTCCGTCGGCCAGTCGCCAAGATACTGGCCGCGTCCAACCATGAATTAGAACGAAGACGCTGCGATACGCTGGGCCATAAGCCAAGTGACACGGGGTGCTCCATCTGGAGCTGAGATAACACCCGTTGAACCTGATCTAGTTAGTACTAGCGAAGGGATGTCGCGCAAATGCGCACGCCAGAAGAACTTATTTCATTCACCTGTTCAGCGCTTGACGAGGTGCGGTCCCGCCCGCCCCTCGTGCAGTGCCTCACCAATAGCGTCGTGGTGAACTTCACCGCTAACGTGCTGCTGTCGCTCGGTGCGGCGCCCGCGATGGTCGACATTCCGGGCGAGGCGGGCGCGTTCGCGCGGATCGCATCTGGGCTGCTCGTCAATCTCGGCACGCCCACCGCCGAACAACGCGACGCGATGGTCGAGGCCGTCACAGCCGCGAACGATGCTGGAACACCGTGGGTGCTCGACCCCGTTGCCGTCGGTTTCCTGCCGGTGCGCACGCCGCTGGCCTTCGCCCTTCGCGACCTGCGACCCACGGTGGTGCGCGGAAACGCGTCGGAGATAATCGCGTTGGCGGGCGCCGGATCTGGCGGCCGCGGGGTGGATTCATCCGACGAGGTGGATGCCGCCCTGGCCGCGGCGCACGCGCTGGCCGGGATGACCGGTGGGGTGATCGCCGTCTCCGGGCCGGTCGACATCATCACGGATGGCCGTGAGTTGGTGCACATCGACAACGGGCATCCGTTGCTCACCCGCGTCACCGGCGGGGGCTGCGCCCTCGGCGCGGTCATGGCCGCGTTCGCCACGGTCGACGCCGACAGGTTCTTCACCACGGTGGCCGCGGCCACGGTGTACACCGTCGCGGCCGAGCTCGCGGCAGAGTCCGCCGCCGGTCCGGGCAGCTTCGCTGTCGCCTTTGTGGACGCCCTAGCCACCGTCAACGCGCAGGACATCGCACGCCGGGCGGTGCTCCGATGATCCTCGACCTGTCGCTGTACCTGGTGACAGACTCGGGGCAGGCCGCGGCGGCCGGGCGCAGCATCGTGGACGTGGTGCGGCACGCCGTTGCCGGAGGCGTGAGCGCCGTGCAGGTGCGTGAGAAGGAGACCGCCGGGCGGGAGTTCCTCGACACCGTGCTGCGCATCGCGGATGTGCTGCCCGACACCGTGGCGCTGATCGTGAACGACAGGGTCGACGTGTTCCTGGCCGCCCGTGCCGCCGGGCGCCGGCTGATCGGGGTGCACGTCGGGCAATCCGACCTGCCCGTCGGCGCGGTGCGCGACCTCATCGGGGGTGACGCGGTGATCGGGCTCAGCGCATCGACGGATGCCCAGCTGCGCCGCGCGGCCGAGGATCCTGCCCTGATCGACTACGTCGGCATTGGCGCACTGCACGCCACACGCACCAAGAGTGACGCGCCCCCTGCCCTGGGGCTGGCCGAGTTCGCACGCCTGGTCGGGGTCAGCACGCTGCCGAGCGTGGCCATCGGCGGGGTCGGCCTGCGCGACCTGGCCGCCCTCCGTGAGTGCGGAGCGGCGGGCGTCGCCGTGGTGTCGGCGATTTGTGCGGCACCGCATCCGGAGCAGGCGGCCCGCGAGTTGCGAGCCGCGTGGGGCGTGACGGCATGACCGGCGCATCCCCCCGCATTGCCCGCGTGCTGAGCATTGCTGGTACCGACCCGACCGGCGGAGCGGGCATTCAGGCCGACCTCAAAAGCATTGCGGCGAACGGGGGCTACGGTATGGCCGTGGTGACCGCACTGGTCGCGCAGAACACCCACGGTGTGCGCTCGGTGCACGTGCCGCCGGTCTCCTTCCTGCGCGAGCAGCTGCACGCCGTGAGCGACGACGTCGACATCGATGCCGTCAAGATCGGGATGCTGGCCGACGTGAACGTCACCCGCACCGTGAGCGGGTGGCTCGGCCAAGTGAAGCCTGGGCTCGTAGTGCTCGACCCGGTGATGATCGCCACTAGCGGCGACCGCCTGCTAACCGAGGATGCTGAGGAGGCTCTGCGCGACCTGCTGAGCGTCGTGCACCTGGTGACGCCCAACATCCCGGAGCTGGCCATCCTTGTCGGTTCTCCCGTGGCGACGAGCTGGTCGGCGGTGCTGCGCCAGGCGCAGCACGTCGCCGAGACGTACGGGGTCCTCGTGCTGGCCAAGGGCGGACACCTCGCCGGTGACCTCGTACCAGACGCCCTCGTCGGCGCCCACACCGTGCGGGAGTTTCCCGGGCTGCGGATCGACACCCCGAACACCCACGGAACCGGGTGTTCTTTCTCCTCCGCTGTCGCGACCCGGGTAGCGGCTCGGGCCGGCACGGTAGGGCCGAGCCTGGCAGATTGGGGGGACGCGGTAGCCGAGGCGAAACTATGGTTGAGCGAGAGCATCGCCCACTCTGGCGACCTGCAGGTTGGCTCTGGCCACGGACCGATCCAGCATTTTGCCGGCCTGTGGCAGCGCGGCGGCCTGCACACCAGCCCCAGCCCGGCCCAGGTCGCCGAGGAATGGTGGCACGACATCCGTGACATCCGCACCGACACCGACGAGCTGCCGTTTATCCGAGCGCTCGGGGACGGATCCCTGAACCGGGACGCCTTCATCTGGTACCTCGCCCAGGATGCCCTGTACCTGCGCGACTACGCCCGGATGCTGGCCGTCGCGAGCCGGCTCGCCCCGACCGCCACCGAGCAGGCGTTCTGGGCGGCCAGCGCGCACGGCGCGATTGCCGCCGAACTCGACCTGCACTCCAGCTGGATCGCCGAGGAGACCCTGACCGGCGTGCAGCCCAGCGATACGACAACGGCCTACCTCAACCACCTGTCGACCGCTGGCGCGAGCGGCGACTACGGCGTCCTCGCCGCGGCGCTGCTGCCGTGCTTCTGGATGTACCAGGATGTCGGCACGCGGCTGTATCCGCTCTCGCACGACGCGCATCCGTACCGCAGCTGGCTGGACACCTACGCGGATGAGGAGTTCGCCGCTTCCACCGCACGTGCGATCAAGTTTGTTACCGCCGCCGCCGCAGCAGCGGCTGAACCGGCCCGGCGCCGCATGGCTCAGGCGTTCCGCGCCTCGGCCGCGCACGAGCGAGAATTCTTCGCCGCGCCCCTGACCAACCCCCGGTAGGAGTGCAGGTTCCTCCGTTCGCCCCGTTACTTTCTTCGTATCCCTTGATCGTGTAGTTATGTGAGGGTGTTGGGCTCGAGCAGCTTCTTCATCCCCGGCCGCTCAATCGCGGTCTTACTCCCAGACGTGACATCGGCGAACACATCTCGCTTCTGCACCCCGGCGGCGATAAGCGCATCCAGCTGGAGTTGAGCGTCCTGGCTCGAAGTGTTGATGCGGGTGTAGCGGAGCAATCTCATACGCCCCACTCTGCCTCGAAAAACCCCAACCAGAACGGTGAGATATGAATTGTGATGAGATGACTTTCTGAGACGTTCAGGCACCCCGAGATTTAACGGGAAGTGACGAGCAAGATCCAGGCTCGCTTGGTGTCTTGGAAAACTGTACTTTTCTGAGACTTCCCGTGGCACACGTCTGGCCTCGGTACTGCGGAGCGTCGCGCAAGGTCGGGCCCAGCGAGCGGACAGGCGGGAGGCGAAGTGCTGGCGGCTCGGCGCCGAGATCCCTGCAGGGATCTCGGGGGGAGGTAGTTGAGATACCTCCCCTTTCGATCACATGCCGGCGCAGTGCTCACATAGTGGCCAGTTGTTGGTGCCGGGCCGCTTGTTATAGGCGGGGATCTGCTGTCCGCTGGGGCAGTTGTCGTGAGTGTGGTGCACGTCGGGATCGGTTGCATTCGTGGAGTGGTATCAAAGTACGCGCATATCAGGCTCCTTTGCCTTCGTTTCGCCGCGAGGTTCGGCAATCTCAAGCGTAGAGAGAGGCGCAGACATCGGAACGACGAACGCCTGCACAGCTGTGCGTTCTGCGCTGTGCGTGTTTCAGACGCAAGCTTCAGTCCTCTATTTGGAGTGCCTGCTCCAGCACGCTTCGTGTCAAAACGGTGACGAGAGGTGCGGCAGTGGATCTGTTCCGGTAACAGGCGGCCCACTGATAGTCCAGTCAACTCAACCCACAGCTCTCGGGGGTCGGCATCGTCTTGGATCGTTGGCAGGGGCGCCAAGGCATCCTGCTCGGTCACGTCCCGCTGAGTGGTGGAATTTCTCAACACCATGCAGGTCAGTGGTTCTAGTTTAGGCGGCGGCGAGTTCGGGGAGGATCACCGCCTCGTCGAGGACCTCAATGGGGTTGTTCATGACGGCCAGCTCGAGCATCGAGGCCTCGGAGAAGTAGCGGCGTTCGCCGGCTTCCCACTCGTCGTGCTGCTCGATCAACACCGACCCGGCCAGGCGCAGCAGGGCTGCCGCGTTGGGGAACACGCCGACGACGTCGGTGCGGCGTTTGATCTCCTTGTTGACCCGTTCGAGCGGGTTCGTGGACCAGATCTGGCGCCAGTGCCGCCTCGGGAAGCCGGCGAAGGCGAGGAGGTCGGGTTGCGCGTCGACGAGCATCGCGGCGACCTTCGGGTGCGAGCGGGAGAGCATCGTGGTCACCTCGCGCAACTGTTTCTCGATGTGCTCACGGTCGGGCTGGGCGAAGATGGTGCGGATGATCGAGGCGACCATGTCCTGGGATCCTTTCGGGATCACGGCGAGGACGTTGCGCATAAAGTGAACCCGGCAGCGCTGCCAGCCGGCGCCCTGGAACACGGTCCCGATGGCCTTCTTCAGGCCGGTGTGAGCGTCAGACATAACCAGCTTGACCCCGTCGAGGCCGCGGGTCTTCAACGACCGAAGGAAGCTGGTCCAAAAGCCCTCGTTCTCGCTGTCACCAACGTCGAAGCCGAGGACTTCCCGGCGCCCGTCGGCAGCCACGCCGACCGCGACGACAATGGCCTGGGACACGATCCGGTGCCCGACGCGGGCCTTGCAGTAGGTCGCGTCGAGGAACACGTACGGGAAGTCCTGCGCGGAGAGGGTGCGGTCGCGAAACTCGGCCACCTCAGCGTCCAGGCCCGCGCAGATCCGGGACACTTCCGACTTCGAGATCCCGGTGTCAGCTCCGAGGGCCTTGACCAGGTCGTCGACCTTCCGGGTCGATACACCGTGGACATAAGCCTCCATCACGACAGCGAACAACGCCTGGTCGACCCGACGGCGGCGCTCCAGCAGCGCGGGGAAGAAGGAGCCGGCGCGCAGCTTCGGGATCTTCAGATCGAGGCCCCCGGCCGTCGTCGTCAACGTCCGCGGCCGGGTGCCGTTGCGGTAGGTGATGCGGTCGCCCGAGCGCTCGAACGGGGCGGCACGGATGAACGCGGTCGCCTCCGCATCGATCAGTTCTTGGTAGAGAGTTTCGGTCGCGACGCGGATTCGGTCGGTGACATCGGTGAGTTTGAGTTCTCCCAGCAGGTCGAGCAGGGCAGACTGGTCTAGAGCCATCGTGTGGTGTCCTTTGTGAGTTCTTTGATCGGTACTCACTGACCATCCCACGGTGGCTCTTCACGTTGACGAAGCAACACTCAAGAGCGGGAAACCACACCACTCACGGGGACGTAACCCAGGGCCGTCACGAGCGCGTGGCAAATCAAGCGTGGAAAACGAATTACGCGGGCACGATCATTCCTTAGAACAGACAGGAACATGACACTCAGCCCACCCCTCTAGCCCAGGTCCGTCTCCGTCCGTATGCTTCAAGGATGACAGACTTCAGCACAGGCGACCGGGTCAGTTGGGCGACGTCTCAGGGGCGAACTCAGGGGGAGGTAATCGAGAAGAAGACGAGCGATTTTGACTTCGCGGGCAAAACGTTCCACGCCTCGAAAGATGACCCTGCATTTATCGTGAAATCTGAGAAAACGGATGCCGAAGCCGCGCATAAGGCCGGTGCCCTTCGCAAGCTGTCGCCACGTTAGGGGCAACTCAGCGCGCGACCGTGGCCAGCACCATGCGCCGCCTGGGTTGGTGAGCATCAGCCCCAAACGCTGGCGCACCACCACGGTCAGCCAAACCGAGGACGCCTATCCGGTCGACGCCGTCAAACGGCAGTGGGATACCGGGGCTCTGAACCAGGTCTGGTGGGCGATATCACCCACCTGAGGACCTGGGAAGGGTGGCTGTATTTAGCCACCGTGATCGACGCGCACTCGCGCCGCGTGATCGGCTGGGCCATCGCCGACCACATGCGAACCGACCTCATCCAGGACGCCCTGGTCATGGCCATGGCGCTCTGCGGTGAGCGGCCCGAGCAGGTGATCTTTCTTTCCGATTGCGGCACCAAATACGCGTCAGCGCAGATCACCGCGTTCGCTAAAGCGCACCGCATCACCCGGTCGATGGGCTACACCGGGGTCTGCTGGGATAACGCGATGGCGGAAAGTTTCTTCGCCACGCTCCAGACCGAGTTCTACCACCGACGCGTCTAGCCCAGCAACAACAAGGTATCCCGGGAAGTCGGCGCCTGGATCGAAGACCGCTACAACCGGCGCCGCCGGCACACATCCCTCGGCCAGATCAGCCCCGTCGACTTCGAACTGCAATACTCAAACCAGAACGCGGTCTTCGCTAAAGCTGCGTAACCCCGTATCCACTAACCGTGGGCAAGGCCACAAGGCGCTCGCTCAGCGAACCGGACCGGCGATCCGCTCGTCGTGACAAAAACTCGACCGGCTCAGCCTGTCGCTGGAGAACCTCCTCGATCTATCGAACTCCCTCCAGGAGTTCGGAGACACGGGCCCCACGATCTACCGGCGCCGGGCCAAACCATGAGCCTCGGCCGTCCGTCGGAGAAAGAGTCAGCAGCTCATCGACCTTGAGCAGCGACATTCCCGCTGGGGACTCCTCCCCGATTCGGCAAATCGGGAGATCGACAAGATCGGCGACTTCGGACAGGCGACGGCGGGGGTCGTATCCGATGTCGCATCGGACGTCGGAAATGCCGTCTCTGATGGCGCCGAAGCAGTAGGCGACTTCGTCGAGGATGCGTGGCCATGGTGACCTTGCCCCGTCGGCCTGAAAGAATAGGACCATGACAGACGCCACCACGTCGATGCCGAGCATCGCCGAAGACGTCCAGCTGATGCTCCAGCAGAGGCCGGGACAGCTCGAACCCGACCAGATCATGCCGGGCGCCGGCGCTTTGATCGAACTCGCGCTCGAAGGACGCATCCTGACAGACCCGAAGGCCGGATTTCTAACCGAGCCCGCTGACAACGCCCGCCTCGTGGTCGTCGACGACTCGCCGACCGGGTCCGCCATGTTGGATGACGCCCTTGCAGCGGTATCTGCTCGGCGATGACCCCCATTCGCCTACAAGGTGCTTCAGCCGGTGACTGTCGCCGTGGTGCCCCACCTCTATGTGGCACTCGTCGAGCGCGGGGTCGTACGCGAAACCGGCGGCTATCCGACCGGACGTGATCGACTCGAGATCGCTGACGAGTCTGTGTTCCTCGAGCGCAAGTCCGTTCTGGCGCGGGCGCGGACCCTGCCAGCAACGGTGTCGGATCCCCGAATCGGGGCGGTCATCGACCTGCTGCGTAACAACGGCACGTACCGTGGAGAGACGGGTCTGCTGTCGATCATCGCCGGGGACTGGTACCCGCCAGCGACGAGGGACGTCATCTCGTCGATACTTCGCGGCGTCCGCCATATGTCCACATCGCAATGAATGCGTGACCGTACGACTTTCCACGGGAGAGGATGAACATGACCGATACAGAAACGATGACCCCCACGTCTTCGTTACCCGCGACGCCGGCGTCCCCGAATGTGGATGACATCGGTTTCTGGGTGCACGAGCTGCAGTATCTGTTCAGCATCTCGCCGGGATAGCGCGGATCGGCAAGGGCTTCGGTGTTCTCGGTTCTCGGGGTCGGTGTGGGCGTTCTCAACATGGCTACCGGCGTCAACGGGATGTTGGACGGCGACGTCAGCTCAGACGACAGGTGGGCTCTCGCCGATGGTGTCGCGGGAACGATCACGAGCATCGGTTCGTTCGCCCTTCCGCCCGCGGGAGAGGTATTTGCAGGTGTCGGCGCGGCCTATACCGCCGGACGCTGGGCGGATCGCGAAGGTCAATGAAGAGGGCGGCGACGTCATCCAAGCCATGATCGGGAGCGTCGGCGCGAACCCACGGAAGGGCGCCACCCACACCCGCGCTGACATCCTCGACGAGCTGCTCATCGACGATGTGGCGGCCCTCGGTGCGTCCCAATATCCCGGCGGGTTCCAGTCTCTAGACCATGCCCCATGTTGCCCCACGTCAATTCGCCCAGGCGCCCATCCATACGGGTTTTGTCTAGCAGCCGGGAGACCAGTCCGACAGACCCCCGAACAAGTGTGTGAGTCGCAAAGCTAAGCGGCGGTATCGCGTTGGCGCATTGTGGCCGGTCGTGCGTGTTCCCAGTCTTCCTCGTCAGTCTCAGCGCAGATCGTCGAGACCGGAATCGCTGGCGTAGGCGGTGAGAAATACGCGCGTGGCCTCCGCTGCATGGGCCCTCATTGCGGTGGTCGTCGGGAGGGCCTCGTCGCCCAAAAGCATGGCTTTGTTGACCAGCGCGGCGAGTACCAGCCAATTCAAGGTCGTGGCTGCTACTGCTGGGCTCGGTGCGCTCAGGAGTCCGCGCTGTACGAGCTTGGAGATGACGATGGCCATCGATTGGATCGATCGTTGGGGACCGTTTTCGAATAGGGCCCGGGCTAGTTCGGGGAAGCGGCTGACCTCTCCGATCACTAGGCGTCGTAGGCGGAGCAGCCTCGGTGTCATGACGATTCGCATCTCGGTGACCTGTCGAACAAGACGGTCGTCTTTACCGTGCCCGATTCGAACATGGTGACGCAGACGTTCTCCGCGACGACCAACGCCAGTGGAGTGGCCAGCATCACCGTGCCGGTCGCCTCGGGCGTGTACGCGGTCAAGGCCGAGTTCGCTGGCAACGACTACTACCTGGGATCTGCGACTGCTGCCGACACGCTGGTCACCGTCCAGACCACCGGGGCCAAGGTGACCGGTGGCGGTTGGACATCCATCTCGATGGGCCGTACGTCATTCGGGTTCAACGTGATCCCCGAAGCCACCGGCTTCAAGGGACAGTTCCAGTTGCGCGCCAAGGCCGACAAGGCCAAGTTCCACGGCAACACCGCGATCAGCATGGTCGTCTCAGGGAACACGGCGACGTGGACCGGCGGCGGGAAGTGGAACGGCACCGCGGGCTACACCTTCCAGGTGTCGGTCGTGGACAACGGGGCCTCAGGGGGGAAGAAGGGCGACACGATCAAGGTCGTGATCAAGAACCCCTCCGGTACCGTGGTCTTCACCACGGGTTCGACGCCGGTGGCCCTCAGGGGCGGCAACATCACCATCCACTGAACCGAGGAGTTGTGCGGCCAGCTGGGTGCTGGCCGCACAACCTCTGCGCGGGTATAACGGCAATGGCTCTGACTGCGGGCTCAGCGCGGCCAGCGACGCGGAACATGGGCGGTTCTGCGCCGACACCGTCTGACCGAAGCGTAGAGACGACCAACGCCACCGCGGTGACCTATACGGGAAGCGCGCGCAGCGCCACAGGGGTGGCGCAATAATCGCTGTCCAATCGTGGCGGGCGCCTGCCGCGGGATCCTCGGCACAACGCGTGTCCAATCTGGTCGGCGGGCTTGGTGACCGCGAGGGATGCTGCGGTTGCATAGTTGGGTGCAGATGACCCGGCACGGGTACGCCTTGTCCGCGCGGACCCGGTCTGGGCATCCTTGGAAGGCAACACGGAAACCTTCAGTTCGGCGAGCAGTCGGGGTGACGCGGGGGAGTCCCCGGACTCGGCAACGGGGTCAGCGACAAGCCTTAGGAGCGTGGGCCAGTCGTAGCAGTGTTTAAAACGCCGGTCGCGTTCCCGGGCTTTGGTATGGGGTCTGGAAAACTACTTGTGAGCGATTCGGATGGTCTGTTTCCCGCGACGAAGCTTGAGCATGTTGACCTGGTCGTGGATGACGGTGTTGAGGCTGGCGCTAATGTAAATATACGGTTTTGAGTGTTCGAGCCGGCGGCGGTGATGTTGGTGCCACATCGCTGGTTGAGTGGTTGCCGCAGAATCACCTCTCTCCCTTCATCGCGGATATCGTCGAAACCCAGCTCGACCTGACGAAGGTTTACGCGTCGTATGCAAAGTCGAAGGGACAGCCGCCGTATTACCCCCGGCTGATGGTGCGTGTCCTGCTCTACGGGTATTGCGTCGGGATCCGGTCATCGCGGGAGCTGGCACGGGTCCGCGTGGATATGGTCGCGTTTCGCTGGTTGGCCGCGCAGCAGGCCCCAGATTTTCGTTCCATTGCCCAGTTCCGGAAACGCCACCTCTCCAGCTTGGGGAACGTGTTTTTGCAGGCGTTGGAACTCGGCCGCACTGCCGGGATGGTGTCGCTCGGGCAGGTCGCGTTGGACGGCACGAAGGTGTGCGCGAACGCGTCCCTGCGCAAGGCGATGAGTCACGGTCGGTTGACAGAGAAGCAGAAGGTCCTCGCCGCTGAAGTCTCCGCGCTGCTGGCTGACGCGGACGCGATCGGCGATGCCGAGAATGCGCGGTTCGGGAAAGACAAACGCGGCGATGAGTTGCCGCCGGAGCTCGCGCGGCGGGAGTCCCGCCTGGTGAAACTTGCCGAGGCGCGCGCTGCATTGGAGGCCGACGCGGCCGCTCTGGCTCGGAAGGACGCGGATAAGAAAGCCCGGGACAAGACTTTAGTGTCGGGCTATTCATGCATGGCTACGACCTATCACAAGGCGAAATAATCCTGCTTAGAGGGTACGTAACCCCGTCGGCGAGTCCTTACGCGGTTGGCTATTTCGCGAGGAATGCGAGTACGTGCTGGTTCCATTCGTCCTTGTGCGAAACGGTGACCCCGTGCGGGGCGTCTGCGATAACGACGAGTTTGCTGCCGGCAATGGCCCCGTGAGTACGTTTGCCACTCACCTCGAATGGCACGATGGTGTCGGAGTCACCGTGGATGACCAGAGTCGGCACCGTGATTTTCGTAAGGTCGTCGCGGAAGTCGGTAGTGGAGAATGCGGTTACGCAGTCGAGCGTCCCCTTCGGCGATGCCAGTTGAGCGATGTCGAGATTATAGGCAATCTGCTCGGAGCTAACCTTTGGAGTGTTGACCGGGGACGGCTTGCCGGCGGTGAAGAACATCTGCAAAAATTCGTGCAGGAACGCCGGCCGGTCTCCGGTCAAGCCGTCGTGGAACCATTGAGCCAAATCGGCGTCGACGCCCCCGTCAGGGTTGTCATCCGATTTCCAGAGGTAAGGCGGCACGGCGCTGGCGAAGACGAGCTTGGCGATGCGGGCGGTGCCATAGGTACTGACGTATCGAGCGAGCTCTCCACCGCCCATCGAGAATCCGACGAGGGTGACCTCCCGCAGATCGAGGGTATCGATCACGGCCTTCAGGTCGGCGGCGAACGTGTTGTAGTCGTACCCATCCCAAGGCTGTGACGACTGGCCGAACCCGCGACGGTCAAAAGTGATGACCCGGTAGCCGGCCTCGACCATTGCGGGTACCTGCCCCTCCCAGGACCTACTACTCAGGGGCCAACCGTGGATCAGTACGACGGGCTTACCGGCTCCGACGTCTTCGTAGTGCAGTTCGACGTCGGGACCGTTGTGATCCGGGGCGGTGATGAAGGGCATGGTCTCTCCTCTTACTCGGGGCGGTTCGTTGGAGGCAATCGAAATGTGCAATAGAGACAATAGGGGTTCGCTGGGAGAACGCTGAGCTGATGAGCACAGAGGCAAACCGTGTCACCATCACCGCTCCGCGGAAGGGGCAGCTTAAAACCGTCGGACGCCGAAACGAATTGCCTGGCGAGCCGCAGCCCTCCACGCACGGCGCACTTCCTTGCGGACGCTGCTGAAGTACGTCTTCTCAACCGACGTCAGTGCGAACACTTAGCTCTACTATCCATGGCGTCCTGGATTAAGAAGTGAGGTGTTTTTGGGAAACCCGGTTCAACCCTGTTTCCCAGGATGACAGTCTCGTGTTAGGTGTTGACCATCCGCGTTCACGGGCACCACTAGCGGACTGCAAGGGCGATATATAGGATCTCCCCATGGCAGCTGCTCCAGTGCCTGCCGGTTTGGACGGAAAAGCGTCGGACACCATGTTGGCGCTAGGCCGTTTTTTCACTCGGTGGGACCAAACAGATGATGGGCGCGCAGTGTTCCGTGAAGGCGGGCGCAAGGGCGATGTGTTCTACCGCGACCGGTGGAGCCATGACAAGGTGGTGCGTTCCACCCACGGGGTGAACTGCACGGGGTCGTGTTCGTGGAAGGTTTACGTTCGGGACGGCATTATCACTTGGGAGTCGCAGCAGACGGATTACCCGTCGGTGGGCCCCGACAGTCCGGAGTACGAGCCGCGGGGGTGCCCCCGTGGTGCGGCGTTCAGTTGGTACACCTACTCACCCACGCGGGTGCGGTATCCGTACGCCCGTGGAGTTCTCGTCGAAATGTACCGTGAGGCGAAGGTTCGTCTCCAGGACCCCGTGCTCGCTTGGGCCGACGTTGTGGACGACCCTGAACGACGTCGTTGCTACCAGCAAGCGCGAGGGAAGGGCGGGCTCGTCCGGATTCCGTGGCAGGAGGCGATCGAAATCGCCGCCGCCGCCCACGTCCACACGATCAAGAAGTACGGTCCGGATCGGTGTTCCGGGTTCTCCCCGATCCCGGCCATGTCTATGGTGTCGCACGCGGCGGGTAACCGGTTCATCCAGCTCATCGGCGGGGTGATGACGTCTTTTTACGACTGGTATGCCGACCTTCCCGTGGCCTCTCCGCAGGTGTTCGGCGACCAGACAGACGTGCCTGAATCAGGTGACTGGTGGGATTCCACCTATCTGATGATGTGGGGATCAAACGTTCCCGTGACGCGCACGCCTGACGCGCACTTTATGGCGGAGGTGCGGTATCGCGGCACAAAGGTGGTCGCGATCAGCCCCGACTATGCCGACAATACGAAGTTCGCCGACGAGTGGCTGCCCGCCCAGGCCGGCACTGACGCGGCGCTTGCGATGGCGATGGGGCACGTGATGCTCAAGGAATTCTTCGTCGACCGGCAGGTGCCCTATTTCAGCGGCTATGTGCGCCGCTACACAGATCTGCCCTTCCTTGTCCGGCTCGAGGAGCACGCTGGCGGTGGGCTGGTGCCCACGAAATTTTTGATGGCGGCTGACTTGCCCGACAAGGCGCATATTCCGGATGCTGCGTTTAAAACGGTCTTGCTTGACTCAGCCACTGGCGCTCCCGTGGTGCCCAATGGTTCCATCGGCTACCGGTACGGTGAAGCGGGTAAGGGCAAGTGGAACCTCGACCTCGAGGGTGTCGACCCGGCGTTGAGCCTTCTCGACGAGTCCGTCTCAGGCCAGCCCCCGGAGACCGCTGAGATCCGGATGCCCTGCTTCGAGGCACCCTCCGGGGAGGGGTCGATCGTGACTCGCGGCGTTCCCGTCCGGCGAGTGGCCGGGCACCTGGTAACCACGGTGTTCGACCTGATGCTCGCTCAATACGGGGTTGGGCGTCCAGGACTGCCGGGCGACTGGGCGACCGACTACGACGACGCGTCGACGCCGTACACGCCGGCCTGGCAGGAGGAGATCACGAGCGTGCCGGCCGCCGCGTGCATCCGGGTGGCGCGAGAATTTGCCCGCAACGCTGAGGAATCGAAGGGGCGGTCCATGATCATTATGGGGGCCGGTATCTGCCAGTGGTTCCACGGTGACGCCACCTACCGTGCGGTTCTCTCGCTCGTGATGCTCACCGGATGCATGGGGCGAAACGGCGGCGGATGGGCGCATTACGTCGGCCAAGAGAAAACCCGTCCGATCACGGGATGGATTTCTCTCGCTAACGCTCTGGACTGGAGTCGACCGCCGCGCACCATGATCGGTACCGGGTATTGGTACATGCACACCGACCAATGGCGCTCAGATGGGTACTCGGCCGACTCGCTCAAGTCCCCTCTCGCTGATGGGCACTTCGACGGTATGCACACCGCGGACACGATCGCGCAGTCGAACAGGCTCGGTTGGATGCCGTTCTACCCTCAGTTCGACCGCAACCCGCTTGACCTCGCCGATGAGGCGCAAGCGGCGGTGGATGCGGGGGAGGCGCCCGACGCCCCCACCTGGATCGCCGATGCCCTCAAAAGCAGGCGGCTGACCCCCGCCATCGACGATATCGACGCTCCCGAAAATTGGCCGCGCACCCTGGTGCTCTGGCGCTCCAACCTTTTCGGCTCATCTGCCAAGGGCAATGAGTACTTTTTGCGCAACCTTCTCGGCACTCACAACAACGTGATGGGTGCCGACCACATGAACGCTGCCCGACCGCGTGATGTGAAATGGCACGACGAGGCTCCGGAAGGAAAACTGGACCTGCTCGTCTCAGCTGATTTCCGGATGACGTCAACCACACTGTTGTCGGACATCGTCTTTCCGGCTGCAACTTGGTACGAAAAACACGACCTTTCCTCTACCGACATGCACCCCTTCGTGCACGCCTTCAGCCCCGCAATCGACCCACCGTGGGAGGCGAAAACCGACTTTGACACGTTTCGACTGCTCGCCGAGGAGTTTTCCCGGCAGGCGGTGACGCACCTCGGCACACGACGGGACCTGGTCAGTGTGCCGCTGCAACACGATACGCCGGGGGAGATAGCGCAGCCGGGTGGAGTGGTGCGCGACTGGCGGAACACCGATATACCGGCGGTCCCCGGTCAGAATATGCCTGTCTTCTCGATCGTCGAACGGGACTACACCGCTATCGCGGAGAAGCTAGCCACGGTTGGACCCCTCGCGGAGGAACGCGGTTTCACCGTGAAGAACATCACCTATCGGATGGGGCACGAGATCGAGCGGCTCGCCCGAAGCAACGGGGTGATGCTCGGTGGCGCGGGGAACGGCCGCCCGGCCATCGATACCGATGCAAAGTTCGCCCAGGCCATCCTGAGCTTTTCCGGCACCACCAATGGCGAACTGGCCGTGCAGGGGTTTCGCGAACTGGAAGAGCAGACCGGCATGAAGCTCGTCGACCTTGCCGAGGGATCCGAAGAGAAGCGGGTGACCTTTGCGCAGACACAAGCGGGGCCCGTCCCTGTCATCACTTCGCCTGAGTGGTCCGGGTCGGAGACTGGTGGGCGTCGGTATTCCCCGTTCACGATCAACGTCGAGCGGCTGAAACCCTGGCACACCCTCACCGGCCGGATGCACTTCTTCCTCGACCACGACTGGATGCGCGACCTCGGGGAGGCCCTCCCGATTTACCGACCACCGCTGGATATGCAGCGCCTGTTTGGCGAACCTCGGTTTGGCCCGAACGGAACCACCGAGATCACAGTGCGCTATCTGACTCCGCACTCGAAGTGGTCGATCCACTCAGAATATCAGGACAACCTTTTTATGCTGTCTCTATCGAGGGGAGGACCGACGGCTTGGATTAGCCCCATGGATGCGGCGGCCATCTCGGTCTCTGACAATGACTGGATCGAGTGTGTCAACTTCAACGGCGTGTACGTGTGCCGCGCCGTGGTCAGCCATCGGATGCCCGCGGGAGTCGTTTACGTCTACCACGCGCAAGAGCGCACAATCGATGTACCCAAGTCGGAGGCGACGGGCCGCCGGGGCGGAATTCACAACTCGCCCACCCGCCTGCTCGTCAAACCCACCCACCTCATTGGCGGGTATGCGCAGCTGTCGTACGCCTTCAACTATCTGGGCCCTACCGGCAACCAGCGTGACATGGTCACCACAATCCGAAAGCGTTCCCAGGAGGTGCGGTACTGATGCGCGTGATGGCTCAAATGGGCATGGTGATGAACCTCGACAAATGCATCGGGTGCCACACCTGCTCGGTGACCTGCAAACAGGCGTGGACGAATCGCGCCGGAACCGAATATGTCTGGTTCAACAACGTGGAAACCCGGCCGGGGCAGGGGTACCCGCGTCGCTACGAGGACCAGGAACAGTGGAAGGGCGGTTGGCAGCTAAACAAGAAGGGCCGACTTGTGCTGAAGGGGGGCGGACGCCTGAAGAAGCTTTTCGGAATCTTCGCAAGCCCCGTGCAGCCCGAGTTGAAGGATTATTACGAGCCCTGGACCTATGACTATAAAACACTGATCGACGCACCGCTGGGAGACGACTTCCCAGTGGCCCGCCCGAAATCCTTGATCACGGGCGAGGACACCAAAATCAGTTGGTCGGCGAACTGGGACGACGACCTCGGCGGCGCCCCTGAGATGGGTCACCTTGACCCCATCGTGGAGAAGGTGCGGAGGGAGTCGGAAGACAAGATTAAGTTCGCCTTTGAACAAACTTTTATGTTCTACCTTCCGCGGATCTGTGAGCACTGCCTCAACCCTTCCTGCATGGCATCGTGTCCATCCGGTGCCATCTACAAGCGCGTGGAAGACGGCATTGTGCTCGTCGATCAGGACAAGTGCCGCGGCTGGCGCCAGTGCATCACCGGCTGCCCGTACAAGAAGATCTACTTCAACCACAAAACCGGCAAAGCCGAGAAGTGCACCTTCTGTTATCCGCGGGTGGAAATTGGCCTCCCCACAGTCTGCTCCGAAACGTGTGTCGGGCGCCTCCGCTATCTCGGCTTGTTCCTCTATGACGCCGACCGCGTCACCGACGCCGCAGCGGTGACGGATGTCACCGACCTGTACGAATCGCAGATGGACGTGCTCCTCGACCCGAACGACCCCGAAGTGGCCGCTGCCGCCCTCGACCAAGGCATTCCCAGCGATTGGCTGGACGCCGCACGGAAATCGCCCGTGTACGCTCTCGCGAAGGTGTACAAGGTGGCGTTACCGCTGCACCCGGAGTATCGCACGATGCCCATGGTCTGGTACGTGCCCCCGCTGTCTCCCATTGTCGATCTCCTGAGCGAACAGGGCCACGATGCCGAAGACAACGGCAACCTCTTTGGCGCCATCGACGCGCTGCGCATTCCCGTCGAGTACCTCGCCGAACTTTTTACCGCTGGCGACACCGACAAGATCACCGAGGTTTTGCGCAAACTCGCGGCGATGCGCGCCTACATGCGCGGCATCACGATGGGACAAAAACCTGACCCGTCGATCCCCGCGGCTGTGGGGATGACGCCAGGCAACATGTATGAAATGTACAGGCTGATGGCGATCGCAAAGTACGACGAGCGCTACGTTATCCCCAAGGCGCACGTCGAGCAGGCGCATGACCTGGAGGAGATGGGCTGCTCGGTCGATTTCGAGGGCGGGCCGGGCATGTACGAAGACTCGCCGTTCGGGGAGGCGAGTGGTCGACCGACGCCCGTCGCCGTGGAGAACTTCTACGCGCTCAAAGATCGGCAGACTTCCGACACTCCCGCCGGCGAGCAGTCGCTCCGGGGCCGCGTAAACCTCCTCAACTGGGACGGCAACGGAAGCCCCGTGGGTTCTTTCTCCGAGAAACGCGACCAGCCGCGCGCTGCACCGCCGTCACCGGCTGATTTGCGCCCACCGACGGATGGCGGTGCGCTGTGAGGCGTGACCGGGCTGCAGCTCATAGCCTGGCGCAGCGGGTCTTCTACCAGGCTGCCTCGTGGTGCCTGTCGTATCCGGACGCTCAACTCGTGGGAAGGTGCGAGTTGATGCGGTCCGCACTGGCCGAACAGGGCCCGGCAGCACCTGATCTCACCGCGGTCATCGCGTACCTTGAGAACACCGCGATCGGCACCCTCCAGCGCTCCTACGTTGAGACGTTCGACCTCAGTAAGCATCATCCGCTCTACCTGTCCTATTGGACGGATGGCGACACCCGGCGCAGGGGCGACGTGCTGGCTGCGTTCAAGCAGGTGTACCGGGGGAGCGACTATCTGACCAATACGCACGGTGAGTTGCCCGACTTCTTGCCGCTGGTGCTCGAGTTCGCGGCTGTGGCCAGCCCAGTAGCAGGCCGGGACCTGCTCATCCAGTACCGGCCCAGCGTCGAAATGCTCCGGCTTTCACTCACGGAGCACGGGTCGCCGTACGCCACCGTGATGGACGGCATTTGCGCCACACTTCCAGGCCCCTCGCCCGCCGACCGGCAGGCCGTGCAAGCCATGGCCGGCGTCGGCCCCCCCGCCGAAAGTGTCGGACTTGAACCGTACGACCCGCGCCTGCTTCCTTTGAACGCGAGCTCGTGATGTGGGACGTGCTGCTCTGGGGAATTCTCCCCTATGTGATGGTGGCGATCCTGATCAGTGGAACTATCTGGCGCTACCGTTACGACCAATTCGGTTGGACCACCCGCTCGTCCCAGCTCTACGAATCCCGGCTCCTGCGCATTGGATCGCCAATATTTCATTTCGGGTTCCTCGCCGTCATCGCCGGGCATTTCTTCGGCCTGGTGATCCCGATGTCCTGGACACTCTTTTTCGGGATGAGCCAGGACTTCTATCACCTCAACGCTCTGCTGGTCGGCGGCGTTGCGGGGGTCTGCACTCTCGGTGGCATTGTGATCCTGATCTATCGGCGCCGCAAAACCGGGCCGGTCTTCATGGCCACGACCACCAACGACAAGATGATGTACATCGTGTTGACCGCCGCGATCGTCCTGGGGCTCTGGACCACCCTCGCTAGCGTTTTCAGCGGCGAGCATGGCCACAACTACCGTGAAACCGTGTCGCCCTGGTTTCGTTCGCTTTTCATTCTGCAACCAGATATCGCGGCCATGGCCGCAGCTCCGTTCTCCTTCCACATTCACACCCTCGTGGGCATGATTTTGTTCGCCGTGTGGCCCTTCACCCGGCTGGTGCACGCCTTCACCGCACCTCTGCACTACCTGTTCCGGCCCTACATCGTCTACCGGTCCAGAGATCAAGAGCCCGGGCAGATTCGGCCGGTGCGCCGCGGGTGGGCGCCCATCGGAACCCAGGATCGCACCCGGGACAAACGCTGATCGGAGGTGCGGGTAATGGGCACACCGATGGGCTCGAAAATGACTGCACGGCAGAAGGCACACCACAGCAAGGGTGTGAACCTCACCCTCGCGACTCTCACCTCCGTCGTGTGCTTCTGGGCGTGGACGAGTGTCTCGCCGCTCGGCATCCGCTATACCGAGTCGATGAATCTCTCGTCGGCCCAGACGTCTGTACTCGTGGCGATGCCCATACTCGTCGGATCGATCGGCCGCATTCCAGTGGGCGTGCTCACCGACCGATTCGGCGGACGCCTCCTATTCACACTGGTACTGCTTGCATCCGTCCCCGCCCTCTTGCTCGTCGCGCTTGCCGGAACCCTCAACGCATTTGCCTTCCTGGTCGTGGCAGCGCTGTTGCTCGGCGTAGCCGGAACCGTGTTCGCCGTGGGAATTCCATTCGTGAGCCAGTGGTACCAACCATCCCGCCGAGGCTTTGCAACCGGCGTCTTCGGGGCAGGGATGGGCGGCACCGCAGTGTCGGCCTTCTTCACTCCACGTTTGGTGGAATGGCTCGGATACGTTCCAACTCACCTCATCATCGCGACGCTCCTCCTCGTCACCGCAATATGCGTATGGACACTTATGGCAGAGGCCCCCGGATTCACGGCCAGCACTGATCCATTCCTTCCCAAGCTCACCGCGGCGGCGCGGCTCAGCGTGACGTGGCAGATGAGTTTTCTCTATGCGCTGGTCTTCGGCGGATTCGTCGCTTTTTCCACCTACCTGCCCACGTATCTCCGCCAGATATACGATTTCGACCTCACTGCCGCGGGGACACGAACGGCTGGGTTTGCGGTTGCCGCCGTTATTCTCCGCCCCATCGGCGGAATTCTTGCCGACCGCATCGGTCCGAAGCCAGTGGTAATCGGGTCGCTGGCGGCGGTGGCCGTTCTCGCTTGGGTGGTGAACCTCCGTCCCGATGGCGAGATCCCCGCCGGCCTCACCTTTGTCGCGATGGCGTCTGCACTCGGTCTCGGTGCTGGGGGAGTGTTCGCCTGGATCGGGAGGAGCGCACCGCCCGCCAGAGTGGGGGCGGTGAGTGGCATCGTCAGCGCTGCCGGTGGGTTAGGCGGATACTTCCCGCCACTGGTGATGGGGGCCACCTACAACGCTGCGGAAAACAGCTATGCGATCGGACTAATTCTCCTCGCTGGTACCGCTCTGGCCGCTCTGATTTTCACGATCCTTTTTGTGAAAAACCGACCGTCTGCCACCACGACTCAGTGACATTTCCAAAGACCTACGCCCGCTCGTTGGTGTCGCCCGTCGCGTTGTTTGACGGTGGCGGGGTCACCGTCGGTGACGTCGACCGGGTTTGTTAAAGCCTTGTCGGAAGTTTCCGGTGCGAGGTAGATGGCGTGACGGCGTGGATGGTGTCGTTGGCGAAGTGTGGGTTGGACTGGCCGGCAGCTTCAAGGTGCTGCGGATGTAATCGGTCGTATCGGCTGCGTTCATCCCGATCATTGTCCCGGGTGGAGATGTTTCGGTCTGGCGCTGGGAGCACCGCGAGTTTGAGCTCACCGACGCCGAAGTGTGTGCTGCCCGATAAGGCGTATCGCGATGTGCGATCCGGTGTCCATGTCGACGTTTGTGAGCATGCGGAGCATTTTGAGGTGGGTGTTGGCGAGCAGGTGTGCCTCACCGATGACGAAGGATATGAGCTAAGTAGGGCATCCGGTCCGCGAGCGATGTTGTGATGCAGCGACGTAATTGGCGCTTAGAGACTGGCTTCATGACGCTCTGCCAGCGAGCGCCCGGGTCGACCTTTGAAGGTCCGATTAGCTCTGGCAACTCGAAGTCCACTGGTGTGACAGGCCCGATCGAGGAGTGGCGCCGGCGGCGGTGCCGCGACAGAAGTCTCGGCCAAGGGTGGTGGCGGTGGTGGAGGTCTTCTATTTCTTCGGACAGATCTCGCCATCGTTAGGCGTTTCCTGGTCGTGGCGACAGTTCTTCAGGAAATGATTTCCACCCCCAATCGACGCCGGCGATGGCGGACGGCCGATGTCGACGAGGCGGACCATGCGGGTGATGGTGAAATTGATCTCTATTACGCCAATCGATTCATACGCCTGGACCTCGTATTCGATGCTTCCTGGTGGAAGAAGGTCGACGCTTTTTTCAAGCACGCCCTGTCCATCTTCAGATCCGCGTCTTTTTGCCGTAGCCGCTGCAGCTCGGCCCCTTCAGACTCCATCACTTCGGCCCGTCGGGTTTCGTTGAGCGCCTTGAACGCGGTCACCATGCGGCCCAGGGTTGCCTCGTCGACTCCGCTCTCGGGTGACGGTCGCGACCGTTTTGCCGGTGGTGATGATCAGCTTCACGGCCTCGTCTGCTTACTCAAAAGTGAACTCTCGACGTGTTCTTTCCAGAGTAAACAGTGTGTCCTGTGAGTTGTCGGCCACCAGGGCCAGGGCCACTCTTGACATATAAGGCCTGTACGCACAAACTCAACTGAAGAATACTCTTTTATGTTTTCGCTCCGATATGTTTTCGAAACTACCTCCTAGTAAGGGACTTTGATGAATAAGAAAACAGCAGTGTTTTTTGTGCCCGCGTTTGCTTTAGGCGTCGCCGTATTGACGAGTGGTCCAGCCTTTGCAGCCACTGGTGACGCGTCCTACCAGGGGACGCTGGATGCGATCAACGGCAGCAACGGCAGCGGCACCATCTCCGTTGAGGTTTCCGGTGATCAGGCCACAGTCACCCAGACCGTCAAGGGTCTGGCCGAGACCTTCGACGGTAAGCCGTACCCGCACGTACAGCACATCCACATCGGTGCGAAGGGGGAATGTCCCACCACGGCAGCTGACACCGATGGAGATGGTGTGATCAGCACGACCGAAGGTCAGCCGTCCTACGGAGAGATTGGCACAACGTTGTCCACGAGCGGCGACACGAGTCCGGCGGCCGGAACTGATCTAACGCTTGCCGGGATGGGTGCAAACTACGACTACAACCGAACCTTCACTCTGGATGCCGCCACCGCGGCCTCGCTGGAGGCAGGCACGGCGGTTGTGGTGGTCCACGGGCTAGACCCGGCCACGTTGACGAAAGCAGCACAGGACGCAAAGAGTGACTTGGTTCCGAGTCTGCCCTTGGCAGCAACGTCGCCGGCTCTGTGTGGCGCCCTGAGCGCGTCGCAGGCGAACATGCCTGACGGTGGCGTGGAAACCGGTGGTGGCAGCACTTCGAGCGGTGCTGACATGGGCCTTCTCGCCCTCGGTGCCGGGGCCCTGACCGCTGCAGGTGGCGCGGTGATGATTCGTCGGCGTCTTGCCGCACGAGGCTGAGATCGGTTTGATCCCCGGTGATTATCCCGGCTGAAAAGCGTCGTCGCGGTAGCCGTCTGGCTACCGCGGCGGCGGTTCTGCTCTTCACCGTCGGCTGTGCGGCGATCGGCTTCGCCCTGTGGGGCAACCCTCCTCCTCCACGGCCGCCTGCCTCGGCTGCCGTATCAGCCCCATCGCAGGAGTCCGTCTCCGTTACACCCTCACCGGAGCCCATCTCAGATCCGCCGACTCCGCGGGTTGACCAGGTTGTCGGCCCGACCTTGACCGACTCCGAGCCCACTCAGATCAATGTCCCCGCGATTGAAGTGGACTCTGTCCTGATGCAATTGGGACAGAATCCTGATGGCACGGTGCAGACGCCGTCGTTGGACGAGGCCTCTCCGGCCGGCTGGTACACCGGTTCGCCCACCCCTGGCGCGATCGGACCTTCCGTCATCCTGGGTCACGTCGACTCCAGGGTGCAGGGGCGCGCGGTGTTTTACCGACTTGGCGAGATGCGTCCCGGCGACGAGATTTTGGTTACCCGAGCCGATGCGACAGTGGCGGTATTCGTGGTCGACGGAGTGGAGGAATACCCGAAAGATGATTTTCCGCAGTTCGCCGTCTACGGCAACACCGATCATGCGGGATTACGGCTGATCACCTGCGGTGGAGAGTTCAACGAAACCACTCGTACGTACCCAGATAATGTTGTTGTCTACGCCAGCCTGGTGTCCAGCCATGCGGCGTAGCAGGACAAAGACGCGTATCAACAGGCCCGACTGGCTGCTTGCGATCGCGGTGGCTTCCACGGCTTTGCTGGTTGGATGCGCCACCACCTCCTCCGGCGCCGTGAACACAATGGCCCCCGGAATGTCCATGCCAGGCACGTCGGCCTCCCCGACTCCGCAGTCGAGCTCGGCAGGCAGCGCGGAGGCAGGACCGTCCGCAGCATCACAGATGATTTGTGGCACCGAAACACGCGACAACATCACACGTGCGCTAACTCTCGCCGCCCCGCCACACTCCGTCGACAGCTGGATCAATCGCCAATACACCTGCACATACCATCTGACTGATGGAGAATTCGTGATCTCGGTGCAGGAATCCTCGGACGCAGCGTCTGCCCGCAGCTACTTCGACACAATGCAAGGAAACCTTGCCCCAGTCCAACCCATTGAAGGACTCGCGAATCTCGGATTGCCTGCTTACGAAACCACAGGCGGCGTGGTCGTCTTCCTCAAAGACAACATGACGTTACAAGTTGACGCCAGAAAGTTGACGGATAGGATCGGGCCGCATGGCGTCACCCGCACCGCGTTTTCCTATCAAGTAGCTACTGCCATCCTGGGCTGCTGGACCGAACACTAGTCCGGCCGCGCGTCGAATTAGCCAAGCCCGGGCCGCCTATAGCGGGACTCGCGTCCTAAAATCCAGCCGGGGGTTGGTGGGGATCTGTCTGGCCATCAGGGACTGGGTTCTTGCGCATGCCAGAGGCGTAACAGTGCGAAGACCATGCCGTTTGGAGAGGGATAGTCGCCCAATGCACCTTCGTGAATCGCGAAACGGGGTCCCAGAAGATCACGGGTGTACATGGTTGACTATGCTGTTCCCACTCCTCGTACCCGCTGTTACCGTGATGATGTCCTCATCGACGAGAACTTTGCGCTGGCCGATGTGTCCGAACATCTTGAGTTTCCCAACTCCATGGTTTGGTGGACTTCTGTACCCCGGATGGTGCCGACCTCGCATTACTCACCGAGGAGCTGGGTTTGCACGAGTTGGCCGTCGAAGACGCCACGAAACTGCGTCAGCGGCCGAAGCTCGATCACTATCCCGATCACTCGTTCTTGTCTGCTTGCGCTGTCGGCTTCGATCCGGCCTCAAAAGCGGTTACCACCGACGAGATTGCCGCCTTCATCACGGCCCGTGCACTGGTTACCGTGCACAAGGAGGAGAGCATCGATTTGGACAATGTGGTTGCCAGATAGGACTCTTTCCCGGACTTGGCGAAGCATGGTGTCGCCTTCCTGTTGCACGGACTGTTGGACTAACTTGTCGACGGGTACTTCGATGCGGTAGACGCCCTCGACGAGGAGATCGAAGAGCTCCAGAACCAGCTATTCGTGCCCTCGGCCGACCAGGAAGCCCTGCAACGGAGTTCTTTCGCGCTCCGGAAGAGCCTGGTAACGCTTCGGCGGGTGATCCTACCGATGCGCGAAGTGGTGAACACGCTCCTCCGTCGCGACCTTCACCTTGTGGCCGACGAGATGGGTCCTTACTGTCAGGATGTCTACGACCATGTACTGCGCGCTATGAAATGGACGGAGAGCCTGCGCGACTTCGCCACGAGTATCCTCGAAGCGAATCTGGCCCTCCAGGGAAACCGGCTCAACGTGATCACCAAGAAGGTGACGGGACTGCCATCATCGCCATATCGACGGCCGTCACCGGCTTCTACGGCCAAAACGTGCCCTACCTCGGGTTTAGCGAGATCGGAGGCTTCTTCAGTTCGGTAGCGTTTATCGTGAGGTTCTCCACGCTGGTGTTTTCTCAAACGCAACGACTGAATCTAGGATCCTGACCCGCACTCACGTGCGGTGCTCTCCCGCCCCATCCTGATCGACGCCCTGATTGCACGCCGTCTTTGGGCTCTGCTCACACACTTTCTCGCACGACTGAACGGTGGGTCACGACCATGGCATTGATTGACAACGGCATCTACTTAGCCGGACACCGCGCGGAGAGCCTCCGCAGCCGTGAGGAAACGTACCAGGCCCTCCGCGAGAACGCTGGCATGGCGTGGATCGGACTCTACAGACCGGACGCCACCGAGATACGGTCGGTTGCCAGCGAATTCGATCTCCACCCGCTGGCCGTCGAAGATGCCCTGACCGGCCATCAACGAGCCATGCTCGAGCGGTACGGATCCACGTTGTTCCTCGTCTTGCGCCCCGCACGATACATCGACGAGAAGGAAGAGGTGGAATTCGGTGAGCTTCACCTCTTCATCGGCGAGGACTTTGTTGTCACCGTTCGCCACGCCGAATCGACGACCCTCAGCCGGGTCAGGCACAGCCTCGAGGCGAATCTCCCGCTTATCGCGAAGGGTCCACAAGCCGTGCTGTACTCCATCCTTGACGAGGTAGTCGATGAGTATGCACCCGTCATCGCCGGACTCGAGAACGATATCGACGAAATCGGAAACCAACTCTTTGACGGCGACCCCAGCGTCTCCCGACGCATCTATGACCTCTCCCGGGAAGTTATCGAGTTCCAGCGCGCGGTGCACCCCTCCTGATCGGGATGCTCCAAGCGCTCCTCCGCGGCTCGGAAAAATACCAGGTCGAACTGGAGCTCCAACGTTCCTTCCGCGACGTCTTGGACCACGCCATCCGCGTCGTCGATCGAGCGGACTCATTCCGCGCCATCCTACAAAACGCACTGACCGTGCACTCCACCCTGGTGAATCAACGGCAGAATGACGAAATGCGCCACATGTCTGAGACGAGCCTCGCTCAGAACGAACAGGTCAAGAAGATTTCCTCCTGGGCGGCCATCCTCTTCGCCCCAGCCCTCGTCGGCACGGCCGACGGCATGAACTTCGACTTCATGCCCGAACTGCACTGGACTTTCGGATACCCGATCGCACTCGGAGAGATGGTCTTCCTTGGCGTTGCCCGGTACGTGGTCTTCGAGAAAAAAAGTGGCTGTGACCCGCGCTCGAGGCCGACAGCACTTCGAGCTCAGATCTTTGCCCTGAGCGTGCGGCGCTCGCTCGTGTGTGGCTCACAATAGAGGTGTTGTTCGCATTCGATAGATCTGCTCGCACCCTCTAGTGACCGGCGCGGGCGGGATGGAAGATCACAGTGGATTCATTGGACGTTCCGGTCATCCCGGCGAGCGTTGCCAGCCCCGTCCGTTCGGGAGCGCCAGCGGGCAGCCTTGTGCGGTGGCTGCTTCGGAACCGTGTGCAGCCCGTCGGACCGGAGAGCCACGAAGACACGGTGACGAAGCGTCCCTGGTGGATGGTCATGTGTCTGACGGGCGTCGACTACTTCTCGACGTTGTCGTACCTGCCGAGCATCGCCGTGCTGGCTGCCGGAGCACTGGCGCCGTTGGCGACCCTGCTGATCGTTGCACTGACCCTGCTGGGGATGTTGCCGATGTACCGGCGGGTGGCGAAGGAGAGCCCGCACGGCCAGGGTTCGGTGGCGATGCTCGAGCGGCTCCTCCCGTTCTGGAAGGGCAAGTTCTTCGTGCTGGTACTTCTGGGCTTCGTCGCAACGTCCTGGATCATCACGATCACCCTGTCGTCGGCGGATGCCACGGTCCACCTTCTTGAGAACCCATATGCGCCCAGCTTCCTCGAGGGGCATGCCGTGACGATCACGATCGTCCTGCTCCTCACCCTCGGCGGCGTCTTCCTTCTCGGTTTCAGCGAAGCCGTGGCGGTTGCCATCCCGCTGGTGGCGGTGTATCTCACCCTAAACGCCGTCGTCATCGGCGTCGGCCTCTACGACGTCCTCACGGAACCAGCCGCTCTCGCCGGATGGACAGACGCCCTCACCTCCCGCGGCGGGGGGTTCGGTGATCTTCTCGGTCCCGCCATCATCGCTTTCCCGCTGCTCGTGTTGGGTCTGTCCGGATTCGAGACCGGGGTGAGCATGATGCCCCTGGTTGCCTCGGCAGGGAAAACCACCGAGGAGCGCCTGGCTTCACGCATCCGCAACACCCGCAAGCTCCTGACCGCGGCGGCCCTCATCATGAGCGCCTACCTCCTCTCGAGCACCTTCGTCACCACCCTCCTCATCCCCGAGGAAGCTTTCGAAGACGGTGGCGAAGCCAGCGGCCGCGCACTGGCCTACCTGGCCCACGAACTCGTCGGAAACACCTTCGGCACCGTCTACGACGTGAGCAGCATCCTCATCCTGTGGTTTGCGGGGGCGTCCGCGATGGCCGGCCTGATCAACATTGTCCCGCGCTACCTGCCGTCATACGGCATGGCCCCCGAGTGGAGCCGCGCCGTGCGCCCCGTGGTTCTCGTCTACACCGGCATCAGTATCCTGATCACGATTGGCTTCAACGCCGACGTCAACGCGCAGGCGGGCGCCTACGCCACCGGCATTCTGGCGATGATGGTGTCCGGAGCCGTCGCCGTCACGATCTCGGCGATCCGACGCCACCAGCGCCGAGCCAGTGTCGCATTCACCATTCTGACCTTGATCCTCCTGTACGCCCTGGGCGAGAACATCTTGGAGAAGCCAGACGGCATAGCCATTTCTGCGTTCTTCATTCTGGGAATCATCGTCGTTTCACTCGTATCCCGAGTTTCACGCACCACCGAACTGCGGGTGGAAACGGTCGAACTGGACGAACAGGCGCGGCGCTTCATCACCGACTCGCTCGCCTTCGATGGCGCGTTGAACCTGATTGCGAACAAGCCGAAGCCGGGCAAACAGACCGATTATGCCGGAAAGGAGACGGCGCAGCGGGGGATGAATCCCGTGCCGGGTCGCGCTGACGTGCTGTTCCTGGAGATCGAGGTGGTGGATCCGTCTAGTTTCAGCGAGACGCTCCATGTTCGCGGTGAAGAAGTCAACGGGCTTCGGGTGCTTCGAGCCCAGAGCCCCGCGGCTCCGAACGCCATCGCCGCCATCCTCTTGGCATTGCAGGACGCATCCGGAGTGCGACCTCACGCTTACTTTGAATGGTCAGAGGGCAACCCCCTAGGGCACCTCCTGCGCTACCTCCTCCTCGGCCAAGGAGATACCGCACCCGTCGTGCGCGAAATCCTTCGCCAGAGCGAAGCTGATCCGGCCCGCCGACCCGGAATCCACGTCGGCGGCGGCTGACGGCGCCCCGTACAGCGACGGTTCAGAGAAATCTGCACGGTCGGGAAATCGTGACTCACGCAGGGCCGTTCGTCTCCCCGTCGAGCCAGAGCGTATCGATGCGTCGTTGTGGACGGTGCCGGTGCCCACCTGCCTGGTGTCGATTTTGTCGCGGCGCATCGGGCGTGGCCTTCAATGACGGCAGAGGGTTCACCTACTCGGCCTTCGGCTACCCGGCAGCGGCACCGTTCACCGGCAACACCCTGCAGTCCTGCTCCGGCACCGCCACGGACTCCCCATACGCCCAGTCCGAATCGCAGGGCATCCCCTGCGACATGACCGGTGGAACATCCGGCGGCCCGCGGTTCATCGGCAGTGGTTCGGCCGGCTATCAGAACTCGGTCAACAGTCTCGGCTACAACAACGTCGCGAACACCATGTTCGTGCCGTACTGGGGATCGGTGATCGAGAGCTCCTGTGCTGCCGCCGCCTGAACCTGACCGGAATGACGAACCCGGCTCCGGAGGCGTCGCGCACGAGAATCTGACCGTGGACCCGTCCGACGCCGAATGGGACGAAGACCGGATGCGCGCGGCGCGACCACGAGCGATCCGTCGCAACCCGGACGGCACTCGACTTCGGATGAAGTACCGGGGCAACCAGAACCGACGGACGTACAGTAGAACCACCTGCGGGACAGCACCGGCAAGTCGGGGGTCCGCCGCATACCGCGGTGTGCGGCGGACCCGTGCTGTCATCCGGGGTCGAGGCCACGGGGACAGCCAGGGAGCCGATCGCAACCTCTCACCTTGTTTCGCAGCGGTGACAGGGATCGGGAACCGTCGAGGATCATTGACTGCTGAGGGTCTGGGAATGGCTCGAAGACCGCCCGCTTGATGAGGCGGTGCGTATCGAGGGTCGCAAGGAGCCCCCACGAGAGTGGCATCGGCACGAGGAGATCGACAACCGCTTGAGCAAGGATGCGGCCAGGACCCACGCGGAGCTGTCGGTCGAGGGTTATCAGAGCGTTCGTTTGCGACGTGCTGAGGGGTGCCTGGGTGTAGGGAGCGCGGTTCGTGTCGGACCGGAACAGGGATGAGTAGTCCTCGGTGGCCACGGATGCGTGCTTCGCCAGGGTGACCCGCGCGATCGGCTTGTGGCGCATCGACGTCTTCAGGTCCGTCTCGTCATAGCTCCTGCCCGGGAATAACTCGAACGACGCCGAGTACCCGAGATGTTGACCATTGCTGGGATGATGCCGAGGAGTGCGAGCACGGCGATGATCTTGCATGAAGAGTGTGATCAGAATCGGCGGGCACGTCAGGAGAAGAAAAACTAGGAAGGCCGTGGCGATCGGGTTGGCGAGATCAGGCTGTCGTCTATCCCGTCAATTGCGCGCCCAACCACGCTGCCAATGAAGGCCGGCGCGGCAGCGGCAACCGTCGGACCCCATCAAGTCTCGGCCCGGTATTCGCTCGTCCCGGCTTGATCGCGATGGACGCAAGGCCCGAACTCAAGGCGCATCTTGTGAAGATCCCATGATTTCATCGTGCACCCTCGACCGGGAGATGCGTAATTCCCGTTTCGTGCTGGTCGCTGACGAAAGCGATGGGCAGAGTGCGCAACTTTCGGTGACAGCAACGCCTTGATAGGCAGCTCCCGACGGTGCCACACTGGAGACTGTGAACCTCAACGATGAATTGCAGGCCGTCGAAAAAGTGGTGGATCGACTCACGAAACGATTCCCAAATGTGCCACGGTCGAGCGTTGAAAGAGCTGTCCGCGAGGAGCATCAGAACTTCTCCGGCCGCCCGATACGTGACTTTGTTCCCGTTCTCGTCGAACACGGGGTCAAGGAACGCTTACGCAAACAGTGAGCCACGGTTCAGCGGGATAGTGCGCGACCACCAGTGGTGCCCGTTGCGCCTTACTGGACATCCCGGATCATGAACACCGGGAAGTCGGCTCCTATGGTTTCGAATGCCTAGACTGGCTCCGACTGATCGACCGGAATGTGCGGTCGGGCGCCGGGTGCTTGCGCCAGGTATGACTTGGTAATCGGTGCGCGGGCATCCGCGCGAATCTCTTCAAGTAGCACCGGTCGCCTGCGCCCCGCGTGGATGACGGCGCTCCCATTCGCGGCCCGCACATTGCGCACCCACCGCGAGCCCTGGCCCAGCATCGAAACCACGTACTCACAACCTTCGTAGCGGGCCACCACGAGCGGCAGGGTGAGCAGGGTGTGCGACTTCGGATTGACGGCCTCGAGGCTTACCGCGCCGTGGCCAACGATACCGAGCGAGAACACCATCGCGCTTATTCGGTTCAGGAAACGCGCCCACCGGTTCGGGCGCCCGCCGGCGTACATGCGCCGTGAGTGGTGTGCCTCTCTCGTTTTCCGACTGTCACCATCGTTGCGGCTGTGTCGCTCGGGCGAGCTGACAGTACCATCGCATCATGGCGCGACCGTTGCCAGTGAATAGCCGATACCATAATCGTAGAGGACGGTACACCGTCGCCGATCTTGATGACGTGCACCAATGCCAGGGCGCGACCGCGGCCAAGGGATGTCCTACTTCAGCGAATCGACGATCACCAGCTCGATCAGACAACGAACCCTCACAGCGTTCTAGCGATCGGTGGTAGGTCGATCTGTATGCTTTGCATATGATGGCGCCGCAGATCTATGTCACTTTCCCCGGTACAGCGCGCGAAGCGCTCCGCTTCTACGCGGATGTTTTCAGTGGAGAGCTCACCCTGCATACCTACGAGGATTTCGGTCGCAGCGACGGCCCGCCCCACAACATAGCTCACGGAGTGCTCGAGGGCGTAGTTGTATTGATGGGATCCGATGCAGCCGCATGTGAAAAAAGTGTTCGGCTTGATGGCGTCAAGCTCTCATTGCTGGGCGCCGCCGAACCGGAAATTCTCCACGAGTGGTTTGACAAACTCGCGATGGGCGGCCAGATCGTTGACTACCTTGCCCCAAAGCCTTGGGGTGCTTCGGATGGCCAAGTCATCGACCGTCATGGACTGCACTGGCTCATCGGATACGAACTCGGGCAATGAGCGGCCCACAACGCTCGATCGTGGAGAGCGACAAGGTCCTCGTGAGGATCGATCTGGATGTCCCTCCCTGTTGAACCCCTCCGACAAGAGTTCTCGATCGCTGCTGATCTCCACCGAGCTTGCCCCCTGTCGCCCTTTTGGAGTGCCTCGAAGCGGATGCCGCGCTCGGCCCGTCCGCGGCGGCCCGACCGGTCCCGACCGGACATGCTCGCTGTCAGAGACCTGATCACCAACGGTGGCCAACAGTAAGTCGTGATCAACGCACCGGCTGTCCGCGAGTGCCCACCCGCATATGGGCGTCGAAGCCGGGCAACTTATTGCATCGGGTGCACCCCGTATTTCGCCTCGAGCGTGGCATCCGTCACAATCTCTGGCCTGGACATGCCGCGACAGGTCTGGCAGCGCATCACGACGGGTCAGCGAAGTACCGACGACCACGGCGAGAGGCACCCAAAACCTGAGCGAGGCTGTGAAGTCGCGAAGCCGAGGGGCGCCTGACGGCAGGCTGAGAGCTTAGGGCTGCGAACTCCACACCTAAAGTTCCCTCAAAACAAATCTGCCGAAGTTCACCTGTATCACCCCGTTACGCGGACAACGAGTTGTCCTGACTCGAGCCTGTCGACGTGCACCGGCATCGGTGGCGGCCAAGTACGGATGACTTTGCCAGCTATAACTGAGCATCTGTCCAGAAAGTGAGTGCGAGCTGGAGGTTTCGTCCATGCGGCTTCATCTGGCCGTGAGTCCACCGATCAAGGTGCGCCGAGGATCGTGTAGCCCGGCCGCATCGCATTTGGAAGTCATGCGCTCTGCTTCACCCCGTTCACCTCTGACCGCCCGGCGAGAAATGAACGCCAAACGTAAACGTTCGCGCACCAGATCCGTCGCTGTCGGCACCGGAGCAGCTCTCGGTCTCCTCGGCCTGATCATGGGAATCGGTGCGGTGTCACAGGCATCCGCGGTAAGTTCTGCCGGCATCGCCGCGACGACGGAGCTCTCCGAAAGCACCGGTTTGCATCACGAGCAGCTCAGTGTCTACTCCGCCATAGCCACAAAAACCGCCCATGACCGGGCGGAGAGCACCCTCAGTGACGCCGGAACGGTGATCACGGCCATGGCGAACAAGGTGGATCCGACCCCACTGGCGTCATCCGTCGCCGCGCTCGGGGACTACAAGTCGTTGGAGACGGACACCGTCATCGAGCTCACCGAACAGACTCAGGAGGCGGCCGACACGGCCCGTTCGGCTGTGGCCGAGGTAGACCGAGCCGCCGCCGAGGCCGCAGCAGCGGCCGCCGCCGAGGCCGCTCGCGCCCAGGCCGAGGCTGCCGTTCAGGCTCAGGCTCAGGCGGACGCCCGGGCCGCGGCCGCGGATGCGTCGCGCGATTCCGCTCCAGCTGCTGAGTCCCAGCCCGACGCCGGCGGCAACACGCCCGCCGAGGCGAAGGCGACGGCCCGGGCGATGGCAGCCTCCAAGTACGGCTGGGGCGAGTCCGAGTTCTCCTGCCTCGTACAGCTCTGGAACAAGGAATCCGGCTGGTCGTACACGGCCAACAACCCCAGCGGCGCCACCGGAATCCCTCAGGCCCTGCCCGGGAGCAAGATGGCCACGGCGGGATCCGACTGGGCCACGAACGCGACGACGCAGATCTCCTGGGGTCTCGGCTACATCAAGGCCGGGTACGGCACCCCGTGCGGAGCCTGGGCGCATTCCGTGACCAACAACTGGTATTGACCGCACCTGACCTGACCTGACCCGACCGGGGCAACGGATTTGGGGGTGAGCCGCAGGTCGAGGTGGAGGGTCATGCTCCTGGCTGCTCCACAGTCGAACGAGTGGAAGGCTCAGTGTGCGTTGAGGCGGGCCCCTGCATCGATCGTCGTGCGCGGTGCGCGAGCCGGGGCCCCCGCACTCCGCTGACTCTGGCGAGCGACCTCACGCAGGTCCCACAGATTCTCCCGGGTGACGGAGACAGTCGGGCATCACCTCCCCATGCCGGACCCCTGCACCGGGGTGCCATCCAGCAGTGACGCATCGGCGAGGATGACCCTGCCGGGGTGCACGGAGAAATACCGGGGGAGCCGGTCGAGTTTGGCGGTCAGGTCGACCAGCAGGTCACACTGATCCGACCGCCGCACGTCGGCGGCCAGCTCGGCCTCCCGTCGACGGCGCGGCGGAAGGCGCGCGCGACGATGCGCCATGGCTGTTTGGCGATCGCGTCGATCATCTCGCCCAACAGGCTCAGGGCCAGGCCGGCGTACCGCACGGTGCCCCGGCCGCGGTAGGCGTTCGTCATCGACATCAGGCTGACCCGGTCGGCGCCAAAGAAACCTGTGCGAGTCAGCCGACTGCTCCCGGCCGTCTGCGTGCGATGAAGAACGGTCGCACCGACACCAGGTAGAAGGCGACGAGCGCGGCCAGCAACCCCGATGCGGATGCCCCGACGGCGACGCCCCAGAGCAGCCGGGGCCCGTTGCCGGGCACGATCACGCCGGTGATGTCGGCGTTCGCGGGCGGCTCCGTGGGCATCATCGCCGGAGTCGGCGTGCTGGTGTTCTCCGGCTCGTTGGTCGTTCCTGCGCGCTCGCCTGGAACGGGAGCAGAGGTCGGGGCTGGATCCACGTTCTTGGCAGGTGGGGCTTCCGACGGTGCCGCCGCCGTCGCCGACGGTGGAACGACAGCCGGCGTGGACTGTGGCCCGGCCGAGGGGGCCGGCTCTGCCGGGGGAGTGGTGGCGGGTTCCTCAGGTGCTGGCGAGGGGAACTTGGTCGGAGTGAGAGTGGGAGGGGGCGGCGGTGTCGGTGTCGGTCCGGGGGTGGTTTCACCCTCGGTCAGGGCCACACACTGTGACTCCCCGTCGACATCGACGATCGGCACGGTTTCGCCCGGGCACTCGTCGGCGGAGACGCGCGTCGCACTCGGCATCACGGTGCCGAGCGTCAGCAGGAGAGCGATCCCGGCCGTGAGCCCGGTCGCGGCAATCAGGGTGGTGAGTCGTCGATACACAGCTGATCCAGGTTCCGTTCGATGGTGCCGTGATTGTTCTGGTTGAACCGAGTCTGCCCTCGGTCCCCGGACGCGTCCAGTGCCCGGGACCACCGAAGTGGCATGTGTGCCCGTCAGCTCGAATCGGGTCGCCGCGCCTGAGCCCCGGGCGGCCCTCGACAAAGCCGAGGGTCGGCGGCAGAATCGGACGAGGCGGACCCGCAGGAGGTATTCGCCGGGTGGGAGCCTCATGTTCACGAATCGGAGCGAGGCCGGCCGACTGCTGGCCGAACCACTGATCGAACGACTGACTGAGCTTGAGGCGCACGACCCGGTGGTCTACGCCCTCCCGCGGGGCGGTGTGCCTGTGGCGATCGAGGTCGCTCGGCGCCTGCATGCCCCGCTGGACCTCATCCTGGTGCGCAAGATCGGGGCCCCGGGCTATCCGGAGGTCGCGATGGGGGCGGTCGTCGACGGTGCTAGTCCGCAGGCGATCGTCAATGAGGACGTGTTCGCCGCCACCGGGGGCGACTCGATGGGTTTGGCCCGGGCCCGCCGTCGCGAGCTGGCCGAAATCGCACGACGTCGCACCCTCTACCTCAATGACCGCCCGCAGATCAGTCCGCGGGGCCGTGTCGCCGTCGTCGTGGACGACGGCCTCGCGACGGGAGCCACGGCCAAGGCAGCCCTCGCGGCCCTGAAAGGGCAGGGCGCCGCACTCACGGTGCTCGCGGTCCCGGTCGCACCCGCCGAGCTGCTCGGGGAGATGCGGCAGTATGCGGATGTCATCGTCGTGCTGCACGCCCCGCAGGAGTTGTGGGCAATCGGGCCCTTCTACACCGACTTCCACCAACTCTCAGACAACGAGACCGTCGCCCTGCTGCAGGAGGCGTGGGCTGAGGCCGACGCCACTCCACCGACAGACGGCCGGACGAACTGACGGTCATATGACGGATGCTTTTCCCGCCGGCACGGTCCCGAACCGGCAGAATGGGCAGGTGCACCTTCTGGCGAGTCGAACGGGAAACGGGGAGATCCTCGTGCTGTCGCTCGACGCCGAGGGCAACGTCGCGGGGCCAGCACTCCGTTTGCCTTCACACGAATTCCCCGGCTATGTGCTCGGTCAGGAGCGAGACCGGCCCCGTTGGGTGTGGGAGGACACGGCCCGCATCTACCCGCTGCTCCTGGCGGCCGGAATCAGGGTGCACCGCGCCCACGACTTGCGCCTGTGCCACGCGATCCTGCGCCAGTCGTCGCTGACCCAGGCAAGCGCGCTGGCCCGGGCGGAGCCGAGCCGCTGGGATCGGGCGGTGGCCTTCGAACCGGCCGCGTCCGCATCCGGGGTGACACTCTTCGACCTGTTCGACAGCGACGGTGACAGCGCCGCCGGCAGCGACACCGAGACCGCCGCCGACGGCGTGACCGGCCGCGACGCCGGCAGCGCGGCCGCCGGGTTCGGTACGCAGGCGGAATACCGGCGCCAGCTCGACGCGGTCCGCGCCTCTGCGGAGCCCGGCCGCCTCCGCCTGCTGCTCGCCGCGGAATCGGCCGGGGCGCTGATCGCCGCCGAGATGCAGTTCGCCGGCCTGCCGTGGCGCACCGACGTGCACGACGCTCTGCTGACCCGCGAACTCGGCCCCCGCGTCGCCCCGGGCATCCGGCCCGAACGCCTCGAAAACCTCGCTCGGCGCATCCGTGACGCTGTTGGCGAACCCGGTCTCAACCCCGACTCCCAGCCCGATCTGATGCGGGCACTGCAGAAGGTCGGCCTGAAGGTGACGTCCACCCGCGCCTGGGAGCTCAAGGAGCTCACCCACCCTGTGATCGATCCGCTGCTCGAATACAAGAAGCTGGCCCGGCTGCTCAGCGCGAACGGCTGGTATTGGATGGACACCTGGATCGTCGACGGCCGGTTCCATCCCGAGTACATCCCCGGCGGGGTGGTGACGGGCCGCTGGGCCACTCGGGGCGGGGGAGCCCTGCAGCTGCCCAAACAGGTGCGCGGCGCAGTCGTCGCCGATGCGGGCTGGAAGCTCGTGGTCGCGGACGCCGCGCAGCTCGAGCCGCGTATCCTCGCCGCCCTATCGGCCGACACGGCCATGGCCCAGGCCGGCCGAGGAACGGACCTGTACGCCGGGATCGTCGCCGGGGGCGTCGTGGAGACCCGCGACCACGCCAAGGTGGCCATGCTCGGGGCCATGTACGGCGCCACCAGCGGGGAGAGCGGGCGCCTCCTGCCCCGGCTCGCGAAGGCCTTTCCGAGGGCACTGGCCCTCACCGAAACGGCCGCACGCGCCGGGGAACGCGGCGAGAGCGTGACGACACGGCTTGGGCGTTCCTCCCCGCGGCCCGGGGAACGCTGGCTGGCCACCCAGGCCAAGGCCTACGACCCCGGGGCGACGGATGCCGACGAGCGCCGGGCCCGTAGTCAGGCGCGAGACTGGGGCCGCTTCACCCGCAATTTCATCGTTCAGGGCAGCGCCGCGGAATGGGCGCTGTGCTGGATGGCGGAGGTGCGCCGGGAACTGCGAATGCTGCCCCAGGGTGCCCAGGGTGCCCAGGGTGCCCAGGGTTCCCAGTGGGCCCAGGGTGCCTCCGGGTCGGAATTCGACCGGGCCCCGCACCTGGTTTTCTTCCTGCACGACGAGGTCATGGTGCACACGCCCGCCGCGCTGGCAGATACCGTCGAGGAGATCATCCGGCGCGCGGCGGATACCGCCGGCCGGCACTTGTTCGGCGATTTCCCGGTCGATTTCCTGCTCACTGTTGCGACGGTCGACAGCTACGCGCAGGCGAAGTAGGTGCAACCACCGCAGAGGCGACGGCAGCTCCGACGGTGCGTGTCGCCCAGGTCAGGCGACGGATGCCGGTCGTCGTCCGCGCTTCGGCCGCACGTCGTTCAGACCGTGCCGAAAACTCGCGGCGTGGCCGTCCTCGAGCAGCGCGTCGACGTCCCGAAGCCAGTCCAGCGCAGCGGAGGACAGCGCGGCCCGGGCGGCGCCCGCCAAGCGCTCCGCGCCCGTGGCCGCGGCGTCCATGGTCGCAGTCTCGGTAGTTGACTGCCACCGCCGGCGGTACCGGGCAACGATGCCGCGCGCATCGATGCCCAGCACCTGAGGATCAGGGAGGGAGATGGCGATCAGGACCCGGTCGACCAGGTCGCTCCACTCGTTGCCGGGAGCGCTCTCGGTATCGGCCAGCCAGTGGAGCGCCTCGGCCTGGCCGAGCGCGGTGATTCGGTACAGCGGTAGGCCGTCTGCGGTGCTGCCGGCCGATTCAACGGCCGCCTGTTTAACCAGCCGCTCAAGAGTGCCGTAGATCTGCCCGACGTTGACCGCCCGCCGACCGGCCGTTCGAGACTCCAGCTCGCCATGAAGCTGGAAGCCATAGGCCGGACCGATCGTGAGGATCGCCAGCAGGCAGCTGCGAACAGACATGGGACCTCCGGTGGCCAAGGTACGACCATACTGAGTATAGCGAACGGAGATCCGGTCCCGGCTCGAGTCTTGTGATCGCGGGGGTCGCTGAGGCATAATTCATGGATGCAGCGCCTGCGCGGTGCGTCGACCGTTGGTCATAGGTTCAAGTTTTCGATAAGTTCACAGCACGCCGCATTGTTTCGTTCAGAGGTCGTTGGGGAAGACGCATCTCACAGAACGGGAGAAACGATGGTGGCTACACACGCTCGGCAGGAAGCGACTGCGCGCGGCTACATTTACGTGCATTCTTCGCCTCGCGCTCTGAGTCCCCATGTGGAGTGGGCGGTGGGTCGCGCTCTGGGCGTGCCCGTCAGTTTCGACTGGTCTGAGCAGCCCGTGCTCCGCGGAGCGCAGCGGGCCGAGTACCAGTGGGAGGGCGCCTGCGGTACGGGGGCGCGGCTCGCCTCGGCGCTCCGCGGGTGGGACCACCTTCGCTTTGAGGTCACCGAGGACGCCGGTTTCGGCGCCGATGGGGCGCGCTGGCTTCACACCCCCGACCTGGGCATCTTCTTCGCCCAGACCGACACGGCCGGTAACGTCGTTATCCCGGAGGACCGGCTGCGCCACGCCATGGACCAGGCCGGGGCAAACGCGCTGGAGCTCCACCGGCAGCTCCGCATTACGCTCGGGCAGGCCTGGGACGACGAGCTCGAACCGTTCCGGCACGCCGGCGATTTCAACTCGGTCGTGTGGTTGCACCAGGTGGGCTGACGTGCAGCGCAAGGTCGCTCCCGAACACGGGATGGCCCCGACCGGTGCCGGTCGGGGCCATCTCGGTGCAGGCAGGTTTTCCGCCGGGTGGAGCTAGACCGACCGGAACGCCACGACGGCGTTGTGACCGCCGAAACCGAACGAGTTGCTGATGGCCAGCAGATCGCCGGAAGGCAACGTGCGCGGCATGGTCACCACGTCGAGCGGGATGCTTGGATCCTGATTCAGCAGGTTGATGGTCGGCGGGGCCATGCGCTTGGCCAGAGCGAGAACCGTGAACAGGGCCTCAATCGCCCCGGCACCACCGAGGAGGTGACCGGTGGAAGCCTTGGTCGCCGACACCGGGATTCCGTCGAGCAGGTCGCCGAACACGCGGCGCAGTGCGTTGTACTCGGCGATGTCCCCGACCGGAGTGCTGGTCGCGTGTGCGTTGATGTGCGAGACATCCGCCAGGCTCGCGTCGGCATTCCTGATCGCGGTGATCATCGCGCGGGCCGCAGCCGTGCCATCGGGGTCTGGAGCGGTGATGTGGTACGCGTCACTGGTCACGGCACCACCAAGGAGCTCGGCGTAGATGCGCGCGCCGCGGGCCTTGGCGTGTTCTTCCGTCTCGACGACGAGCGCCGCGGCCCCCTCACCGAGAACGAAGCCGTCCCGGGTGATGTCGTAGGGGCGCGACGCCGTGGCCGGGTCGTCGTTGCGCTTGGACAAGGCCTGCATGGCAGCGAAGGATGCGATCGGAAGCGGGTGAATTGCGGCCTCGGAGCCACCGGCGATGACGATGTCGGCGAGCCCGGCCTGTAGGCGGTTGTAGGCGTTCACGAGAGACTCGGTGCTCGAGGCGCACGCGGACACAACTGTGGTGATTCCGGCCCGGGCGTGAAGGTCCATTCCGATGGCCGCTCCCGGGCCGTTCGGCATGAGCATGGGCACGGTCATCGGCAGCACGCGGCGCGGACCGCGTTCGCGGAGGGTGTCCCACGCGTCGAGGAGGGTCCAGACTCCACCGATTCCGGTCGCCCAGTCGACGGCCAGCCGTTCGGGGTCTGCTTCGGGGGAGCCGGCATCCGCCCAGGCTTCACGCCCGGCAATCAACGCGAACTGGCTGGAGGGGTCGAGGCGCTTCGTCTCGTGGCGGGCCAGAACGTCGACGGATGGAACCCTGGCCTGGGCGGCGAAGGTCACGGGGAGCTGAGTCCGGGCCACCCATTCGTGGTCTAGCGTGCTCGTCCCCGATTCACCGGCGAGCAGGGCCGACCAGCTGTCGGCGGCCGTGCCGCCGAGAGGGGAAGTCGCACCGATGCCGGTGATAACGATTTTTTTGGTCATAACGTTAACTCTCCGTGAGGCGTGCAAACGTGGGCATCACCCACAGATCAGGCCGGTCGGCAGATGCCGACCGGCCTGTTCATTTGTGGACTAGACCTGAGCCTTGACGATGAAGTCGACAGCGTTGCCGACGGTCTTGAGGTTCTTGACCTCTTCGTCGGGGATCTTGACGTCGAACTTTTCTTCCGCGTTGACGACGATGGTCATCATCGAGATGGAATCGATGTCCAGATCATCGGTGAATGACTTCCCCATCTCAACTGTGTCGGTCGCGATGCCAGTCTCGTCGTTGATGAGTTCGGCCAGGCCGGCAAGAACTTCTTCGGTGGACAATGCCATGTTATTTCTCCTTGGGGGTGTCTCGTATGACCGAGATTCAGTTTAGAGGGGAGTTGAGTGAAATCTAGGGAAGCACGACGACCTGCGCGCCGAACACCAGTCCTGCTCCAAAGCCGATCTGGAGGGCGAGGCCACCGCTGAGCTCGGGGTGCTCTTCCAGGAGACGGTGGGTGGCCAGCGGGATCGACGCCGACGAGGTGTTCCCGGTGGTGGCGACATCGCGGGCGATGACGACCGAGTTGGGAAGCTTCAGTTGCTTGGCGAACTCGTCGATGATGCGCATATTGGCCTGGTGCGGGATGAAAGCGGCGAGCTGGTCGCTCTCGATTCCCGCGACCTGGAGAGCCTCCTTAGCCACCTTCGCCATGTTCCAGACGGCCCAGCGGAAAACCGTTTGGCCTTCCTGGCGCAGGGTGGGCCATTCGGATTCTCCGCGTCGGTATTCCTGCAGGGTGTGATTCATGGTGATGGCATCGGCCTTGGACCCGTCGGATCCCCACACGGTGGGTGCGATCCCCGGGAAGTCGCTCGGGCCGATGACGACGGCGCCGGCGCCGTCGCCGAGGAGGAACGAGATGCTGCGGTCCGTGGGGTCGACGAGGTCGGATAGCTTCTCGGCGCCGATGACGAGCGCGTAGTGGGCGGTGCCCGTGCGGATCAGGGAATCGGCTTGCGCCACGGCGTAGGTGTATCCGGCGCAGGCGGCGTTGACGTCGTAGGCGGCGGCGGGGTTGGCGCCGACCCGATCGGCGACCACGGCGGCAATGGACGGTGTCTGCCGGCCGTTGCTGATCGTGGCCACGATGACGGCGTCGATCAGGTGTGGCTGGATGCCGGACCTCTCTATGGCTTCGCGGGCGGCATCCGTCGCGAGGTCGACGGCCTGGATGTCCTGGCTCGCTCTTGTGCGGGTGATGATGCCGGTGCGCTGTTGGATCCATTCATCAGACGAATCGATCGGACCGACCAGGTCGTCGTTGGGCACGACCAGGTCCCCGCGGGCGGCGCCGATCGAGAGAATCCGGGTGTACCGGGGACCGTGCGATTGCTGGAGTGTTGGCTTGGACATATTCTCTTTCGGTCAGACTAGGTTCTGCTGGTCGATCAGGTCGAACGCAGCGGGCAGGTCGTCCGGCGTCCTGATCGCTACGCTGGGCACGCCCTTGAGGGCACGTTTGGCGAGGCCGACAAGAGCCCCGGCCGGTGCGACCTCAATGATTCCGGTCACGCCGGCATCCGCGAACGAACGCATGCACATATCCCACCGTACCGGCGAGGACACCTGATCAACCAGCAACTCCACGAACCGGACACCGTTGGACACCGCGCTGCCGTCCCGGTTCGTCCAGATCGAAAGCGTGGGATCGGCGGGCGCGAGCAGCGCGGAGACACGGGTGAGGTGCTTCACCGCCGGGTGCATATACCGCGTGTGGAATGCACCAGCCACCTGCAGCGGAATCACCCGGGTGCGCGGATTGGGGTTCTTGCCGAGAGCGGCCAGAGCCGCGAGTGAGCCGGCGACGACGATCTGTCCGCCACCGTTGAAGTTGGCCGGGGCGAGGTCGAGTTCGTCGAGGCGGGCCAGGAGTTCGGTCTCATCGCCGCCCAGCACGGCGCTCATGCCGGAGGGCTCCAGCGCCGCGGCCTCGGCCATGGCGGTGCCGCGCTCGCGCACGAAACGCACGGCGTCCACCGCGCTGAGGATGCCGGCGCCGGCTGCGGCGGTGATCTCGCCCACCGAGTGACCGGCGATACCGGTGATGCGCTCCCGCCGGCCGTCGGCGAGGAGTGCGTTCAACGTGAGGAGTCCGGCGGCCACGATCAGTGGCTGGGCGATTCGGGTGTCCCGAATGGTGTCGGCGTCGCTCACGGTGCCGTGGCGCATCAGATCAATTCCGCAGGCCGCGGAGATCTCGTCCAGGCCGGCGGCGAAAGTGGGGTTCCGAAGCCAGGGCTCGAGGAAGCCGGGGGTTTGTGAGCCCTGACCGGGGCAGACGACAACAATCATTAATCCAGTCTCCCAACCTCGTTTGTTGCGGGCATGTCGGAGATCCACCAACTATTCGCGGAGTGTTTGTCGAATCTCGTTAGTTCGGCACCTCTGACGCCGCGATTAACGCCGGCGTGTTGAGCCGTCGTGGTCGCTGATCGACCCGATGATCAGGGCGGCCTGCAGGATGAGGGCCTCACGGGCGCCCGTGGCGTCGTAGCCGATGACCTCTGACACCCGCTTCAGGCGGTAGCGCACGGTGTTCGGGTGTACGAACAGTTCCCGGGCGGTGGCTTCCAGGGAGCGACCGTTGTCCAGGTAGCACCAGAGTGTGGTGAGCAGCTCGGTCGAATGCGCCTGCAGCGGGCGGTAGATCCGGTGGATCAGCGTGGCGCGGGCAAGCGGATCGCCGGCCAGCGCCCGCTCGGGGAGCAGATCGTCCGCCTGTACAGGGCGTGGGGCGTTGCGCCAGGAGCGCGCCACGGCGAAGCCGGCCAAGGCGGCCTTAGCGCTCTTGGACGCGTCGACCAGATTCGGCACCTCGTGGCCGAGCACCAGGTGGCCGGCGCCGAAGCTCGGCTCGAGCTGCACCGCGATCTCCATGAAGCTGAGGGCGGAGGCCGTGCCGATCGCGTCATCCGTCTCGGTCGGCGACGGGTGTGCCCGGCCGATGACCAGGACGAGCCGGTTGCCCTGCACCCCGATCAGAACGTCGGCGGCCATGTGGCGGGCCGAGCGACGCAGCTGGTCGACGTCGAGCATCTTGGGTGTCGTGCCCACGAGCACGCAGACCTCGCCGTGCCCGTGCCAGCCGAGGGCCGCGATCCGGCTGGGCAGTTCGTCGTCGTACTCGCCGCTCAGGATCGAGTCGACGACCAGGGCCTCGAGGCGGACATCCCAGAGGCCGCGTGCCTCGGCTGCCCGGGCATAGACATCCGCCGCGCCGAAGGCGATCTCGCGGGAGTACAGCAGGATGGCCTCCCGCAGGATTTCCCCGCCGTCTTTGACCCGCTCCTCCACCACCTCGACGGTGACGCGGATGAGCTGCAGGGTCTGCTGCAGGCTGATTGAGCGCAGCAGTTCTCGCGGAGCGGCACCGAAAACGTCGGCCGCGATCCAGGGAGTGGACCGCGGGTCGTCAAACCACGAGATGAACGACGTGATCCCGGCCTGGGCGACCAGGCCCACGGCGGAACGCCGCCCGGGCGGCATATCGCCGTACCAGGGCAGCGTGTCCTCGAGACGCTTCAGCGTCGCCGTGGAAAGCTCCCCGGATATCGTTCGCAGCCAGCTGAGCGTCTGTTCCTTCGTCTTCGGTGTGGGTGCCACGGGGGCTGTTAGCTCTCGCCCCCGGCGGAACCGGTAGTTCCCGCCGTTACGTCGTGCAACCGGTACTTCGCGATCGCCTGGCCGACGACGCTGCGGTCGACCTCGCCTCGGCGAGCGAGAAGTTCGAGTGCGCGCACCACCATCGACGGTCCGTCGATCTTGAAGTAGCGGCGGGCCGCCGGGCGGGTGTCGGAGAAACCGAACCCGTCGGCGCCGAGGGTCGCGAAGTCGCCGGGCACGAACTGCCGGATCTGATCGGGCACCGCATGCATGAAGTCGGTGACGGCGATGAACGGTCCGGCGGTGCCGGCCAGCTTCTCCGTCACATAGGGGATCTGCGGCGCGTCGTCCGGGTAGAGGAAGTTGTGTTCCTCGACCGCGATGCCATCGCGACGCAGTTCGGCCCAGGAGGTGACCGACCAGACGTCGGCGGACACTCCCCAGTCCTCGGCCAAAAGGGCCTGGGCCTCGAGCGCCCAGGGCACGGAGACGCCGGAGGCCAACAGCTGCGCCTTCGGACCGGACACATCGGACACGCTGACGCGGTGGATGCCGCGCACGATGCCGTCCACGTCCACGTCGTCGGGCTCGCGCGGCTGCACCTGCGGCTCGTTGTAGACCGTGATGTAGTACATGACGTTGGGGTCGGCGTGCGTTCCTCCGTACATCCGCTCGAGTCCCGACCGCACGATGTGCCCGATCTCGTAGCCGTAGGCCGGGTCGTACGAGACCACGGCGGGGTTCGTCGAGGCCAGCAACGGCGAGTGGCCGTCGGCGTGCTGCAGGCCTTCACCGGTGAGGGTGGTGCGTCCGGCGGTTGCGCCGATCATGAACCCGCGGGTCATCTGATCGCCCGCGGCCCACATGGCGTCGCCCGTGCGCTGGAAGCCGAACATCGAGTAGAAGACGTAGATCGGGATGAGCGGCTCACCCTGCGTTGCGTACGACGTGCCCACGTTGGTGAAAGCAGCCATCGCGCCGGCTTCGTTGATCCCCACGTGCAGGATCTGGCCCTGCGGGCTCTCCTTATACGCCAAAAGCTGCGCGTGGTCGACCGAGGTGTACTGCTGGCCGCTGGGGTTGTAGATCTTGGCGTTCGGGAAGAACGCGTCGATGCCGAAGGTGCGAGCCTCGTCCGGGATGATCGGCACGATGCGGTGTCCGAAGTCCTTGGCGCGCAGCAGTTCCTTGAGCAGCCGTACGAAGGCCATCGTGGTCGCGATCTCCTGCGTGCCGGAACCCTTCTTGGTGGGGGCGTAGGTCGCGTCGCCCGGCAGGGTGATCTGCGTGTACTTGCTGCGACGCTCCGGCACGTACCCGCCGAGCGCGCGGCGGCGCTCATGCAGGTACTGGATCGCCTCATCGTCCTCGTCCGGCTTGAAGTACGGCGGGAGGTAGGGGTTCTCCTCGAGCTGGGCATCCGTGATCGGCATGTGGGTGCTGTCGCGGAACGTCTTGAGGTTGTCGAGGGTGAACTTCTTCATCTGGTGGGTCGCGTTGCGGCCCTCGAAGCTCGGGCCGAGGGCGTAACCCTTGACCGTCTTGGCCAGGATAACGGTCGGCTGGCCCTTGTGCTCGGATGCGGCCTTGAATGCCGCGTAGACCTTGCGGTAGTCGTGGCCACCGCGCTTGAGGTTCCAGATGTCGTCGTCGGTGTAACCCTCGACGAGCTTGAGCGCGCGGGGGTCGCGGCCGAAGAAGTGCTCACGCACGTACGCACCGCTCTCGGCCTTGTACGTCTGGTAGTCGCCGTCGGGGGTGGCGTTCATCAGGTCGCGCAGGGCGCCATCGGTGTCGCGGGAGAGCAGCTCGTCCCACTCGCGACCCCAGACGACCTTGATGACGTTCCAGCCGGCGCCGCGGAAGAAGCTTTCCAGTTCCTGGATGATCTTGCCGTTGCCGCGTACCGGGCCGTCGAGGCGCTGGAGGTTGCAGTTGACGATGAAATTGAGGTTGTCGAGACCCTCGTTGGCGGCAACCTGCAGCTGCCCGCGGCTCTCGACCTCGTCCATCTCGCCGTCGCCGAGAAACGCCCAGACCTGCTGGTCGCTGGCGTCCTTGATCCCGCGGTTGGTGAGGTACCGGTTGGTTTGCGCCTGGTAGATGGCGTTGATCGGGCCGAGTCCCATGGAGACCGTCGGGAACTGCCAAAATTCCGGCATCAGTCGCGGGTGCGGGTAGGAGGACAGCCCGTTGGGGCCGTGGGACTTCTCCTGGCGGAATCCGTCGAGTTGGTCGGTGCTCAGGCGGCCCTCGAGGAAGGCCCGCGCGTAGGTTCCGGGGGAGGCATGGCCCTGGATGAAAATCTGGTCTCCGCCGCCCGGGTGGTCCTGGCCGCGGAAGAAGTGGTTGAAGCCGACCTCGTAGAGGGCAGCGGAGGATGCATAGGTCGAGATGTGGCCGCCGACGGAGATTCCGGGGCGCTGAGCACGGTGCACGAGAACGGCGGCGTTCCAGCGTATCCAGGCGCGGTAGCGGCGCTCGATGTCTTCGTCGCCGGGGAAGTCGGGTTCATTGCCGGCCGCGATGGTATTGATGTAGTCCGTGGTCGGCACCATGGGCACGCCGAGGTGCAGTTCCTTGGAGCGTTTCAGGAGCGTCAGCATGATCTCCCGACCACGCTGGTGACCGTGGGCCGATACGAGCGCGTCCAGCGATTCCGACCATTCGGCGGTTTCCTCCGGGTCCGCATCCGTGCTGTTAACCGAATACGGGTCCTGGTCGTTGACAGTCACACTCGACCTCTCTCTGTTGGGCAGACCATCGAAGCGAACCTGCCAAGTTAGCGGTGCCGGATGACGGTTGGATCACGACCGATGGCACCACGCAAGCCTACAGATTTTGCCTTCGGTTTGTGCGCGGTCGGTGAGCGCCGTTCGGGCCGGGAATCGAGGGTCCCTCGGGACGCTCCTCTTGGTTCCGGCAGAAGGCGGGGCTAGGCTGTGGCGTCGCCTTGCATCGTTCCCGTGGGCGCGCGAAAGGAAGCGCTCCATGGCGTTGGAAAATGACACCCAGGCTCCTGATTTCGAGCTCTTCAACCAGTTCGGCGAGCGGGTGCAGCTCAGCGAGTTCCGCGGGAAGAAGTCGGTCGCCCTGGTCTTCTTCCCCCTCGCGTTCTCCGGAATCTGCAGTGGCGAGTTGTGCGAGCTGCGGGACAATCTGTCGTTGTTCGTCGCCAACGAGGTGGAACTGCTCGGCATCTCGGTCGATTCCCGTCACGCCCTGCGTGCCTGGGGGGAACAGGAACGGTACACCTTCGACCTCCTGGCCGACTTCTGGCCGCACGGTGCGGTCGCTAAGGAATACGGGGTGTTCCTCGAGCAAAAGGGCTTTGCGAACCGGGCCACGTTCTTGATCGACCCTGAGGGGATCATCCGGGCCAGCTTCATCACCGCGCCGGGCGAGCCCCGGTCGCTGGAGGCCTACCGGGCTGCGATCGGCGAACTCCAGCCGGCTTGAACCCGGCCGCGGTCCACCCGGCGCGCAGAATCTGTATGATGGACCACGGCCTTCACCGGCCGTTGCGTCAGGGGCCTTTAGCTCAGTTGGTAGAGCGCCACGTTTACACCGTGGATGTCATCGGTTCGAGCCCGGTAGGGCCCACACATAAACCCCTGATCACGTCCGTTGCGAACGAGCCCCAGCCGAGTGCCACGACAGCTTCCAGGGAGAACACGTGAATCAGCCACGAATGAACGTCGAATCGTTCAACCTCGATCACCGCACGGTTGTCGCACCCTACGTGCGCCTGGCCGATACCAAGATGCTGCCGCAGGGGGACACCATCGTGAAGTACGACGTGCGCTTCACCCAGCCCAACGTCATTCACCTGGAGATGCCGGCAGTGCACTCGATCGAGCACCTCTTCGCCGAGCACTCCCGCAACCATTCCACCCGAGTCATCGACTTCTCGCCGATGGGCTGTCAAACCGGTTTCTACCTCATTCTGCAGGGGCAGCCGGAGTACGCCGAGGTCCTCGAGTTGATCGAGGCCACCATGACCGACATCCTCGGCGCCACCGAGGTGCCCGCCGCCAACGAGGTTCAGTGCGGTTGGGGAGCCAACCACTCGTTGGCAGCCGCCCAGGACGCCGTGAAGGTCTTCCTGGCCGCCCGCGGCGCCTGGGCCACCGTCACCGCATGACGACCGTCGACGCGATCATTCTGGTCGCGATGGAGGAGGAGGCCGCTCCGTTCCTGGCGGCGGCCACCGCTTCCGCGCCGCCGGTCGCCATCGGCAGGGCCCGCCGGCACCGCCTCACCTTGGCCGGGCGTGAAGTGCTGCTCGTGCAGAGCGGCATCGGGCTGGTCAACGCGGCCGGTGGGACGACATCCGCACTCCTCTTTGTGCGCGCCGAGGACCCCGAGGCGTCGCCGCTGGTGATCAGCGCGGGTTCGGCCGGCGGGGTGGGCGCCCAGGTGCGGGTGGGCGAGGTGGTCATCGGGAGCGAATACCTCAACAGCGACGCTGACGCACGCGTCTTCGGGTACGCGCTCGGCCAGGTGCCCGGCATGCCGGCTCGCTACGAGGGCGCGACTGAGGCGCTGCGGGGCGCCGAGTCGGCTGCCCGGATGCCCGACGGATCGGCGCTGGTCGTGCGCCGCGGGCTGCTGGTCTCCAACGACGCCTTCGTGAGCGTGGAGCGCGCAGAGAGCCTCCGCGTGCTGTTCCCCGGGGTTCTCGCCACCGACATGGAATCCGTGGGCGCTGCTCAAACCTGCTTCGCTCATGGCGTACCGTTCGTGGCGGTCCGCGGCATCTCCGACCTGTGCGGACCGGTTGACGATCACCTCACCCACATCGACGACGCGGCCGACCGCTCGGCCGCGGTCGTGCTGGAGATGCTGCGCAGGTTCGCCGACTGACTCGGCCTACGCCCCATCCGGCCGTGACCGATCCTCGGTGCGTGCAAAGGTCGGACGCAGGTTCTTCAATAGCTCTACGGAGCCGGGTTCCGCGCGATACGCTGGAAACGGCGTGACTGAGAAAGTCGCTGCCCGCCGCGGAATAATCGTTGCTTTCCCGCGGAGCCGAGTGGTCGTGAAGGCACCGTTCACACTCACGCGCGAGCGACTTCGATGCGAGTAATTTCGATCCGAGTAACGGATGCCCTGGGGGGTGAACGTCGTCATGTCCCGGTCTGACCGTCAATCGTTCGGCCTCGCCGTCGAGGAGTTGCGCAACGCACACCTGAACAGCACGCACCTGTGTTCGCCGTTCCTGCGGGTGCTGCCCGTCACCGGCGTGGCGATCTCCACCCTCGGCGCACCGTTCGGCGCGAGCGACGTCGAAGGCGTGTTCGCGTTCCCGATGGTCGTCGGAACGTCGGAACGTCGGAACGTCGGAACGTTGGACATCGGAGCGGTTGACCTGTACTCCCGCCGCCCCCGCACTCCCACGCGCGCACGGTCCGCGAGGTAGCGGACGATGTTGTGGCGCGAAGGGTTGATGTTTACTTCAGAATTAGACGGGTATTGAGATGGAATTATGGTGACCAGAACACGTGAAGGTCAGTTGGTTGAGACCTTCGTCACGCTGGCCGACCCGCTTGTCGTCGGGTACGACGTCGTCGACCTGCTGCACACACTCGTAGAGACCTGCGCCACACTCTTCGGGGCGTCCGCGGTCGGGATCATCCTCTCCGCCTACAACGACAACGATCTCGAGGTCGTGGCCTCAACCGACGAACGAAGTCGCCTGATTGAAATATCGCAGCTGCGGGCCGGCAATGGGCCGTGCGTCGAGTGCTACACGACCGGCTACCCGTGGCCATTCCCGACCTCGATGTCCTCGCCCCGGCGTGGCCACGGTTCCGGGCGGGAGCGCTCGAACTTGGCTTCAAGTCGATGCATTCGGTCCCCCTGCGGCTGCGAGCGACGACCATCGGATCGCTCAATGTCTTCTGGGATCGCCTCGGCGGTCTGGGAGCGGGGGACCTGCGCACGGTCCAGGCGCTGGCCGACACCGCCACCATCGGCATTCTTCAGGAACGCGCCATCAGGGAGAGCGGCGTGGCTCGGGCGTAGCTGCAACGCGCGCTCAGTAGCCGCGTTCTGATCGAGCAGGCCAAGGGCGTCGTCGCTTTCACCCACACCGTCGACATGGAAGAGGCCTTCGCGACCCTGCGTCAATATGCCCGCGACAACGGCCAGTGGCTGGTCGAGGTTGCCGAACAGGTTGTGAACCGAACTCTCGACCTGTAAACCCCGCACGGTCTAGAATCGGAATATGCCCCAGACCTTGGCTGCACATGTCCATTTCGTGAACAATCAGGGGTCTACCATGAAGCGTCTATTTCACCCCGGCGGATCGGTCATCACGGGCGATGACCTTGCGGATGCCGTCATGCACTATGCCGAGGCGTTGAGTCTCCGTCCCCAGGTCGATGTCGTCGACATCCCGATCGTCAAAGAGACTGGCCTGCTGGGTCGCATCCAGATCCTGATCGGCGGATCCGGCCGATTGGTCTGCGTTACTGCCGGTTCCGCACGGTCAGAGCTGTTGGAGCCGGAGACGGTGGACACTCTCCGCCATAAGGCCCTGGTCGGCACGGCCTCGGGCCGAGCCTCGTGGACGGGCGACGGGCTGGATTCGCCACAGTTCGACGAGTTCGACTACTGACGTCCTGACCGACGCCGGGACTTTCGGCCCTGTTCTGTCGGATCGGCGCGCGACATCGTAGACCCCGTTCTGCCCGCTGTGACGGGGAGCGGAGGAGGTCGTCGTGGACAACCGTGTTGTAGTGGGCGTCAGCGGTCGGCCGCCGGCTCGGGCTGCGCTCCAGTGGGCGCTCGACTATGCGCGTCCCCGGAGCCTGGAGATCGAGTTGGTGCACGTCGTCGACGCGACCTTCGGCACGACCCCAGCCGGGTTTCTGCACTCGGCCCGCGAGCAGGCCGAACTGCTGCTCGCCCGTGAGGGTGAGGAGGCCCGCAGTGTCGCTCCTGACCTGACTTTTCGCACGACGGTCCTCGAGGGCTCGCCCACCGGGGCCCTCACCGACTGGGCCGTCGGCGCGCAACTCCTCGTCGTGGGCTCGCACGCCCTGGGCCGGTTTCGGGACTATGTCTTCAGCACCCAAGCCGCGCAGATCGCGGCTTACGCCGCCGGTTCCGTCGTCGTCGTGCCCGAGCGGGAGGAACAGCGCGGCACCGGCGTCGTCGTCGGGGTGGACGGTTCCGAGGCATCCCTCGCCGCTGTGACATTCGCCGCGGATCAGGCGGACCGCCCGGGCGAGCGGTTGACGGCGCTGTACTGCTGGAGTGCGCCGGCCCCTTGGACCGAAGAGCGCGCCATGATCGACTGGCCGATGGTGCCCGATGAGGCGGACCGCCTGGTCCTCTCCGAAGCGGTGGTGGGACTGGCCGAACGCTATCCGGACCTGGTGCTCGACCTGCGGCTCGACCTCGGGTTGCCGGTGGACGCACTTGTGTCGGCGGCGACCGGTGCGCGGCTTCTCGTTGTGGGCAGCCACGGTCGCCACGGGTTCGCTCGCTTCTGGCTGGGTTCGGTCAGTCATGTGATCGTTTTGACCATGCCCTGCCCAGTCGCCGTGATCAGGGTCGCCGGCACCGAGACCGGACCGGTTAGCGAACCCGTCTAAGTTATCCACAGCGCTCGCATCGGAGCGTGCGAATCGGAGGGTGTCAGTCGGACCGGGCGATCAGCACAGGCACGTTGATGTTCATCAGGACGTCGTGGGTGACTGAATCGATCACCGACTGGGTCACGGGCCTCGGATGTGAAACTCTGAGCACGGTATGGCAGCCTCGCTGCCGACATCGAGCAGAGCCTCGGCCGGCGGCCGGTGCACCAGCCGGGGATTCACGAACGCGCCGGGGGTCGCGGCAGTCGCGAGCTCCGGGCTCCGCACGCAAAGTCGAGGGCGCATGCACGAGGATGAGTTCGTGGCCAAGGCGGCGCGCCTCCTGGGCGCCGAGAATGACGGCCGAGGTGGATCCCTCGAAACGGTCGACATCCACGACGACTCCGCTTCGGCTGTCTGTGGTCGATTCCGGCACCGCGGCGACGGTGCAGCCGGCCGCCGCGGCGATCTGAACGCTGCGCGAGCCGAGCACGCGTCCGCTCAGGGAACCGGTCTTGTGGGTTCCGACGACCAAAACATCGTCGGATGTCGGCACCGCGGCGAGCGTCCAGGCGGGAGACCCGTGCAGGACGAGCGCGCCGATGTCCAGCCCGGGATGCGTCTTCGCCGCGGTGATCTCCTGCGTGAGCAGACTGCTCGCCCGGCGCTCGGCCTCCCGCGCGTAGTCGGGACCCAGCAGCCCCCACTCATCGTCGACGACGTGCACCAGGACCACGGGCGACCCGTCGAATCCGATGTAGGAGGTGTTCACCGCTTCTTCACACCTTCCGTGGAGTCCGGTCGGGACTCGGCGCGTTCACCGGCCGGGCGGGGGACCACAGCGACCGGGCACGGCAGGTTCATCAGCACGTCGTGGCTGACCGAACCGAGAAAGAGGCTGCCGACGGCACCCCGGCCGTGTGTGCCGACGACGACGAGGGACGCCGTTTGGGAGGCATTCACGAGCACGGATGCCGCGGTGCCCTGTTTCAGAACCTCGGCGATATGCAGCGCCGGATGCGCGTCGCGAACCCTCCTCGTTGCCCCCGACTGGATGCGCGCGTGGGCGTCCCGTATCTCCTCGTAGGGCAGGACGGCACCGTATTCGACGGCCACGGTCGCGGGAATGGTCCAGGCGTGGACGATATCGAGAGGGAGTTTGTAACGCTCGGCTTCGCGGGCCGCGAAGTCAACGGCGACCAGGGCCGTGACGTCGTTCTCCATGCCCACGACGATGTGGCCGCCACGTGCCTGCCAGTTGACGGGGACGACGACGACAGGGCAACGGGCGTGGGCCGCGAGGCGAAGGGGAAGGGTGCCGAAGACCGTCCCGGCGAGAACACCGGTCTTGTTCGTGCCGATGACCAGAAGGTCGGCGGTCGCCGATGCCCGCGCCAGCTCATCGACCGGGACGCCATGGCGGATGTAGCTCGTCTTCCGGCAGGAGGGTGCCACCTGTTCGACCCGTCGAAGGGCTTCCGCGAGCGGGCGCTCGTAGGCAGGCTGACTGGAATAGTCCGATCCCTCAGCGGGGTACCAGCCCAGCTCCACCACTGTGGTGAGTTCGAGTTGCACGGGCGTGCCCTGCATCCGTTCGAGCGTCACGACCCGGTCGAGGGCCCACTCCAGGGCCGCCTTGCTCGCGGCCCCACCGTCAATGGCGACGATCACTTTTTCAACCATGGGTGTGACTCCTGCTCTGGGGTGGAATCGCACCGGACAGTCCGCCCCACGTTATGATCGCAGTGCCTGCCGGACCGGGACAGGGCCGAAGGTCCCGTGCGGGTAGTATCCCCGCTACCAGACGAGAGGCGGTCCTCGGTCATGCCCCACGAAACTATCCCGGTCACCCTGAACGAACGTCCCGAGGCTCGCTCGGAGACAGTGATCGACCTGCCGGCGCACCTGCCCCTCCCGCGCCGGTCGCGGTGGGTGGCCGCATCCGCCGATTTCATCGAGGGTTTGCGGGGCGAGCGAACGGGTGACCCACTGATGTTGCTGGCAGACATCTTCGCGTCGGCTGCGGATGCGGACCTAGTCTGCGTCATCGGGCCGCCTGGTGTTGATTCGGGCGTGGGGGACGGTTTTGTCGTCCACGCGGCTCATGGCAGCGCCATTCGACCGTTGGACGGCCTGGCCTTCCCCGTAGCGGGGAGCCTGTGCGGCCGGGCGATGGCCACCGGCCGGCCGGTCCTCGTCGGCCGGGAAGAGCGCGAGGCTGCGGGCCCCGAGTCGCTCCTGATACTCGGGTCGACCCTGGTGGTCCCGCTGGGCAAAGCCGGGGAAACCGGCCCGCCCGCAGTGGTGCTCACGGCCTCCCGGCCCAGCGGGGCGCCCCCGTTCACTGCCGTGGACCTCGATTCGGCCGTCGATTTCGCCCGACTGGCATATGCGGGCCGCCACCTCGAGCGGAGCAGCACGGACCGGGCGCGTCTGGCGGTGCTCACCGATCGCGACCGGATCGCACGTGAGCTGCACGACCGGGTCATTCAGCGGGTCTTCGCTGTCGGGCTCGCCGTGCGCGCCCTCGGCGGGATGACCGCCGACCCGGTGTTCGGGCGGCGGCTGGCCGACCAGGTGGGAGCGCTCGACGCGGTCATCGCCGACCTCCGCACCGCGATCTTCGGGCTGTCGACGCAGGCGGACCCCGACCGGCACGGGCTTCGCCGCAGCATCGTCGACCTGCTCGACGAGGTCGGACCTCTCTTTGCGCACCCGCCGCGGGTGGTGTTCTCCGGGGCGATCGATCTGCTCGTTTCCACCTCGCTGGCTGATGATGTCGTGGCGGTCGTGCGCGAGGGGCTGACCAACGTGGTCCGGCACTCCGGAACCCGGGAGGCTGAAGTGCGCGTCTCGGTCGCAGCGCACATCCTCACGGTCGAGATCGGCGACACCGGCGTCGGTCTGACCGGCGCAAGTCGGCGCAGCGGCGTCGCTAATCTGGCGGTCAGAGCCGAACGCTGGCAGGGGATGGTGTCGCTGCGCGACCGGGCGCCGCGCGGTGCCGAACTGCGTTGGACGGCGCGCGTGAGCGACGCTTCCGCAGAGACTTCCCGATGACGCGCGTGTTCGTGGTCGACGACCACGACGTCGTCCGTATCGGCCTGGCTGCCCTGATCAACGCCGAAGCTGACCTGGAAGTGGTGGGGGAGGCGGCAACGAGGCGGCAGGCCGTGGCGAGGGTCGCCGCCACCCGGCCGGACGTCGTGGTCCTTGACGTGAGGCTGCCCGACGGAAGCGGCATCGACGCCTGCCGGGACATCCGGCGGAGGGATCCCGGCATCCGGTGCCTGATGCTCACGGCGTTCGACGACGACATGGCCAGCCGCGCCGCCGTCCTGGCTGGGGCGTCCGGCTATGTCTTGAAGGACATCCGCGGTGATCGCCTGGTGCAGGGAATCCGGCGTGTGGCAGGGGGGGAGTCGCTGCTCACCCCGCTGCTGGCCGGACGGGTGGCAACCTCGTTGGGGCTGGACCGAGGCGACCCTGCCGCCCGCGCGCTGACGACGCGGGAACGGCAAGTCCTCGATCTGATCTCCCGGGGCCTCACCAACCGCCAGATCGGCGAGCACCTTGACCTGGCGGAGAAGACGGTGAAGAACTATGTGTCGGGGGTGCTCAGCAAACTCGGCATGGAGCGCCGCACCCAGGCCGCCGTCTTCGGGGTGGAGTTGCAGCGCCAGGAGGGTTCGTCCAATGTTCGAATTCACCCGGCCGCTCCCGGTACGCTGGCCGGATGAAGCCGTTTCGCACTAACCGGGTTGTGCCCGGACCCGGCCAGGAATCGGTCTGGGATTACCCGCGACCGCCTCGCGTGGAGACGAGTGCCGACCGGGTCGTCGTCACCCTCGGTGGCCTGGTCCTGGTCGACACCGACGATGCCGTCCGGGTGCTCGAGACCAGCCATCCGCCGGTCTACTACCTGCCGCGCTCCGCGTTCCGGGCGGGGAGCCTCGAACCGGTGACCGGCCGATCGTACTGCGAGTACAAGGGCGAGGCGTCGTACCTGAGCGTGGTCACCCCGGGGCGTGTGGAGGAGGCGGCCGGGTGGTACTACCCGTCGCCGACGCGGGGCTTCGAGGATCTGGCGAACCGCGTCGCGCTGTACCCCGGACGGATGGACCTCGTTACCGTGAACGGGGAAGCGGTGCTGCCTCAGCCGGGCGACTTCTACGGCGGCTGGATCACCTCCCGGGTCGTCGGACCGTTCAAGGGGGCTCCCGGCACTCTCGGATGGTGACGCCGCCGCGAACCGTCACGAGCCGGCTCAGCGTGGCCCCCATCCTTCTGGCTGCGCTGCTCTGGGGAACGACGGGCACGGCCGCGCACTTCCTGCCCGTCAGCGCCAGCCCGCTGGCGACCAAGGGCAGTCACACGGCTCTGGACACTGTGCACACTGGTGGCTCTGCTCGGCACGATTCTGCTGATCACCGGCCGGCAGTCGGACCAGGCCGCCGGGTCCGCTCCTCTGGGCGTTCTGCTCGGGCTGCTCGCGCGATCGGGCCCATGTTCGCCGCCTATCTGCTCTTCGGCCGCGGCCCGCGCACGGTCTGCGGCAGCACGGCGACCAGCCTCACCCTGGTCGAACCTCTCGTGGCTACGCTGCTGGCGGTCCTGATCGTCGGCGAGCGGTTGCCACCGTCCGGCTGGGCCGGGCTCGGGCTGGTTCTGGTGGCGGTGACCGCGCTTGCAGTTCCTCGGAATTCCGGTCAACCGTCGTCAGGAGGGCGCACCGCCTCGTCACCGGTAGGCTGACGAGGTGCCCGTCTCACTCGCCGATGTCAGTCGGATCATCTATGAACTGTGGCCGTTGTCCGGTGCCGAAGTCTGGGACGCCCCGGGTCTGGTCTGCGGCAACCCCGGCCAGCCCGTCGAATCGATCCACCTGGCCGTGGACGCCGTCTCCGCGACCGTGGACGAGGCGGTCGGACATGACGCAGACCTGCTCCTGGTGCACCATCCGCTCCTGCTGCGCGGCGTCACGTCGGTCGCCGAAGACCGTTACAAGGGCGCCCTGATCGGTCGTCTGATCCGAGCGAATTGCGCTCTCCTTGCGGCCCACACCAACGCGGATGTCGTCGTAGACGGCGTCTCGGACATCCTCGCCACCCGACTCGGCCTCATTGACGCAACCCCCATCACGGCGGGCGCCGCGGCGGGAACGGGAATCGGCCGGGTCGGCCGGCTCGCGCACCCGACCACCCTGGGCCAACTGGCCCACCGGCTCGCCCAGCTCCTGCCGGCGACCGCCACCGGCGTCCGGGTCTCGGGGGAGTACGGCAGTGTCGTCAAAACCGTCTCGCTCTGCGGTGGTGCAGGCGATTCCCTTCTCCCTCATCCCGCCGTGCAGGCGTCCGACGTCTATATCACCTCCGACCTCCGTCACCACCCGGCGTCGGAGGCCCGTGAGCAGTCCGGGCTGTCGGGGGGCACCCCTGCCCTGATCGACGTGTCGCACTGGGCCAGTGAATGGCTCTGGATCGAGCCGGCCGCCGAACAGCTGCGGGCTCTTCTGCCCGGTGTGCGCATCACCAGCAGTTCCCTGCGCACGGATCCCTGGGACTTCGCGATCGTGCAGTAGCCTGCCGATGAAGTTCGGATCCACCCCCAACGCTCGTTCATATTTCTATTCGCAAAGGTCAGGACATCGTGAAGGCATCCCCAGTAGAACAGAAAGAGCTTCTCCGGCTTCAGGCCCTCGACATCCGGCTGCAGCAGGTCGAGCATCAGACGAAGGCCCTGCCCCAGCACGCCGAGATCCGGGAACTCACCACGTTGTTCGACACCACTCGGATGGCCTTCGGCACCCGCGTCGGCGAACGTGATGACGTGCGCACCGAGCTGGCGCGGATCGAATCCGACGTCGAAGTGGTCGAGAAGCGCATCGCGCGGGACACCGACCGGGTTCAGCACACTTCCTCGGTGAAAGACGTGCAGGCTTTGGAGACGGAGCTTGCGGCGCTGCGCAAGCGCCTCCTGGCGCTCGAGGAGATCGAGATCGCGGTGATGGAACGGCTCGAGGAGAGCGATGCGACCGTCTCCGCGGTGGAGGCGGAGCGGGACGCGATCGCGCTCCGGATCCACGACGCCGAGCAGGCGCGCAACGAAAGCCTCGCCGATCTGAACCGGCAGCTCGGCGAACTCCGCCGGGACCGGGCCGCCGTCGCCGGCAGCGTCGCCGAGGACCTCGCCACGCTGTACGAGAAGCGCTTCGTGACGGGGCGGGGCAACGCTGCCGCCCTGTTGCGGGCGCGCACCTGCAGCGGCTGCACGATGACGCTCACCGGCAGCGACCTCGATGCCGTGCGTTCCTCGCCGGCCGACGAGGTCCTGTTCTGCCCGGACTGCGGGGCGATCCTGGTTCGCACGGAGGAGTCCGGGATCTAGGTGGAGCCGGGCCCCGCCGGCGGCCTGTATTCTGGACTGTGGAATGGGTCGGCAAGACGGTCGCGTCATCCGCTACCTTCGGGTCAGCGGATGCCGAGGAACGTCCGGGCTCCGCAGAGCAGGATGGTGGGTAACGCCCACCCGGGGTAACCCGCGAGACAGTGCCACAGAAAGTAGACCGCCTCCGGTTTCGGCCGGTGGTAAGGGTGAAACGGTGGTGTAAGAGACCACCAGAGGCCAGGGTGACCTGGTCGGCTAGGTAAACCTCGTCCGGAGCAAGGTCAGACAGGAAACGCCAAGGCGGCTCGCCGAGTTTCCGGGTAGACCGCTAGAGGGCTGCGGCAACGTAGTCCCGAGATAGATGGCCGTCCAGGGTGCTTCGGCATCGGGACAGAACCCGGCGTAACAGCCGGCCCATTCCACCTTCCGGCCGCCAGGTTCTGCGCCGGGGTGCTCTGCCGCCCCGGGCAGGTCAGTCCTGATGCTTGACGGCGAGTGCGGCGGCCCCGAGGATTCCCGCGTTGTTGCGATGCACGGCCGGGATGATGGCTGTCTTCAGTCGCAGAAGGGGCAGGAAGTCCTGGTGGTGCTTGGACACGCCGCCGCCGACGATGAAGAGGTCCGGCGAGAACAGTGCTTCCAAGGTCGAGTAGTACTTCTGCAGCCGACCGGCCCATTTTTCCCAGCTCATGTTCTCCCGCTCCTTGGCGGAGTACGCGGCCTTGGTTTCGTAGTCGACGCCCTCGATCTGCAGATGGCCGAGTTCGGTGTTCGGCACCAGCAAACCGTCGTTGAGCAGTGCGGTTCCGATTCCGGTGCCGAGGGTCGTCATGATGACCACTCCCTTCACCCCCTTCGCCGCGCCGAACTGCGCCTCCGCGTAGCCGGCGGCATCCGCGTCGTTCACGAAATGAATGGGCTGGCCGAGACCCTTCTGGAAGAGATTCTCGGCGGAGAGGCCGATCCACTTGTCCGAGACGTTGGCGGCCGACATGGTGTGGCCGTTCTTTACGACGGCGGGGAAGCAGATGCCCACCGGCAGCGCGCCGGCACCCTCCTCGGCGGAAACGGTTGTCAGGAGGGTCCTGGTCGTTTCGATGATGTCGGCTGGTCGGCCGCCTTTAGGCGTGGGAAGCTTCATGCGATCGGACAGGAGCTTGCCGGTGGACAGATCGACCACTGCTCCCTTGATCCCGGTGCCGCCAATGTCAATGCCGATGGCCATGGTTGAACTCATAGTCAAAACCTACCGGTTGTCAGGAGAGGGTGAGGATCTCGGCGCCGCGGTCGGTCACCACGAGGGTGTGCTCAAACTGGGCGGTGATGCTCTTGTCCCGGGTCGTCACGGTCCAGTCATCCGCCCACATGTCCCAGTCGGTCCCGCCCAGGGTGAGCATCGGTTCGATCGTGAAGACCATGCCGACCTCCATCACGGTGTCGTAGACGGGAGCGGAGTCGTAGTGCGGGATGATCAGGCCGGAGTGGAAGGCCTCGCCGACGCCGTGTCCGGTGAAGTCCCGAACGACCCCGTAGCCGAACCTCTTGGCGAAGGACTCGATGGTGCGGCCGATCACGTTCACCTGGCGTCCGGGAGCGACGGCCCTGATACCGCGGGCGAGAGCCTCCCGGGTGCGTTCGACGAGAAGCCTGACCTCGTCCCGTGCCTCGCCGACGATGAAGGTGGCGTTCGTGTCGCCGTGCACACCGTTTTTGTAGGCGGTGACGTCTATGTTGACGATGTCGCCGTTCTCAAGAACGGTGTCGTCCGGGATGCCGTGGCAGATGACCTCGTTCACGGAACTACACAGTGATTTGGGGAACCCCCGATAGCCGAGCGTCGACGGGTAGGCGTCACGCTCGATCATGAACTCGTGGCCGATCCGGTCGAGTTCCTCTGTCGTCACGCCGGGGCGGATGGCCTGTGCGACCGCTTCGATGGCCCCGGCCGCAATCCGGCCTGATTCCCGGATCAGCTCGATGCGCTCGGAGGAGTACAGATCCGATCCTGTGTAGGGCGAGGGCATCCCCTTGCCGACGTACTCCGGGCGCACGATGTGGCGGGGAACGGAGCGGAGCGGAGAAACCGCGCCCGGGAGGAGGTGACCAACAGAATCCTTAGGCATAGGATCAAGCTTATGTCCGAAGGCACCGATCATCAGTTCTGGTACAACATGCGCACGGGCGCGGTCGAACAGGGGATGCAGTCCCCCTCCGCGGACCGCGTCGGGCCATTCGCCACCCGGGAGGAGGCCGTCCACGCGCTGGAGAAGCTGCGCGCGAACAGCGCCAAATGGGCCGCGGAAGAGGCCGAGAACGACCGCTAGTCCCGCGAGCGGCGAGTTTTACTCGTAGCTGTGTTCCGGCCCGGGGTACGCGCCGGAGTCGACGTCGTCCTTGAACCGGTGCACAGCATCCGTCAGCACGCCGCGCAGGTTGGCGTACTGCCGAACGAATCGGGGCACCCGCCCCTCGGTCATGCCGGCGAAATCCGTCCATACCAACAGCTGGCCGTCTACGTCGGGCCCAGCACCCACCCCGATCGTGGGGATGTCGAGCCGTGCGGTGACCAGTGCCGCGACCGTCGCCGGGACCATCTCGAGCACGACCGCGAAGGCGCCGGCGTCCTGCACCGCGAGGGCGTCTTCGATCAGCTCATCCGCGGCCTCGCCGCGGCCCTGGATCATGTGTCCGCCCAGCCCGTGCTCGCTCTGAGGGGTGAAGCCGACATGCCCCATCACGGGGATCCCCGATGACACGATGCGCTTGATCTGCTTGTGGCTGCGAACCCCGCCCTCAAGCTTGACCGCGTGGGCCTGCGCTTCCTTCATGAAACGCACGGCGGTGTGCAGGGCCTCGCTCTGGCCGGTCTCGTACGAACCGAAGGGCATGTCCGCGACGACGAGTGCGCGGGTCACGGCGCGCGCGACGGCCCGGGTGAGCGGGATGAGTTCGTCGACCGTCACCGGAAGGGTGGTCTCGTAGCCGAACACGTTGTTACCGGCCGAATCGCCCACGAGCAGGAAGTCGATGCCGGCCTGGTCGAAGATCTGGGCCGTGAGCATGTCGTAGCTGGTGAGCCCCGTTATCGGGATGCCCTGCTGCTTGGCGTTGTGAAAATGGCGCGTGCGCACCCGTTTGGGTCCGGACTGCACGGAAACGAAGGGATTCAGCTCGCTGACGGGCTGGGGTTCATCCGGAACGGTCGACTCTGGCATGCCTCAAGTGTAGTCAGGGCGCGTTCAGGCCGATCGGCGGCCGGTTTCGCCCGAGAGCCGGCGCCAGACAGTAGCCTAGGGAGCGACAAGAAAGGGCGTGAATGGACAAGCAGCGCGACTTCGTTCTTCGGACCATCGAGGAGCGGGGAATCAAGTTCATCCGACTCTGGTTCACGGATGTCGTCGGCACCCTCAAATCGGTGGCCATCGCACCCGCAGAGGTTGAGGGCGCATTCGCCGAGGGTCTCGGTTTCGACGGTTCGGCGATCGAGGGTCTCACCCGGTCGTTCGAGGCGGATGTGCTCGCGCACCCGGACCCGACCACGTTCCAGATCCTGCCCTGGCGCGGTGAGATCGACCCGACCGCCCGCATGTTCTGCGACATCATGACGCCGGACGGTCAGCCGGCCGTCGCCGATCCGCGAAATGTGCTTAAGCGCACGCTGGCCAAGGCAGCCGACCGCGGTTTCACGTTCTACACCCACCCCGAAATTGAGTTCTACCTGCTCAAGTCGTCCAAGTATGGCAAGAACGGCCCCGTGCCGGTGGACCACGCCGGCTACTTCGACAACGTTCCCGGCGGCACAGCCCACGACTTCCGCCGCCGGTCGGTGCGGATGCTCGAAGACCTTGGCATTTCTGTGGAATTCAGCCACCACGAGGCAGGTCCCGGTCAGAACGAGATCGACCTGCGCTACGCGGATGCGCTGACCACGGCGGATAACATCATGACCTTCCGCACGGTCATCAAGGAGGTGGCCATCGAGCAGGGCGTCTACGCGACGTTCATGCCGAAGCCGATGTCGGAGCACCCCGGGTCAGGAATGCACACGCACCTGTCCTTGTTCGAGGGCGACACCAACGCGTTCTTCGAGGCGGGCGCGCAATACCAGCTCTCCAAGACCGGCCGCCAGTTCATCGCCGGGCTGCTCAAGCATGCCCCGGAGATCACCGCCGTCACGAACCAGTTCGTGAACTCCTACAAGCGCCTGTGGGGTGGAGACGAAGCCCCCAGCTTTGTGTGCTGGGGTCACAACAACCGGTCCGCCCTGATCCGGGTGCCACTCTACAAGCCTAATAAGGGGCAGAGCGCCCGCGTCGAGTACCGGGCCATCGACTCGGCAGCGAATCCGTACCTCGCGTACTCCCTCATGCTGGCCGCCGGGCTCAAGGGAATCGAAGAGGGCTACGAGCTTCCCCCCGAGGCCGAGGACAATGTGTGGGGCCTGAGCGACACCGAGCGGCGCGCCCTGGGCTACCGGCAGCTTCCAGCGAGCCTGGACCACGCGATCCAGTACATGGAGGAGTCCGAGTTGGTCGCCGAGACGCTGGGCGAGCACGTGTTCAACTATGTGCTGCTCAACAAGCGCCAGGAGTGGAAGGAGTACCGCTCGCAGGTCACTCCCTTCGAGCTCGACAAGAACCTCGAGATGCTCTAACAGCGGGAGACGAGACCCGATGGCACGGGAACAGCTGACCCTGACCGAGCTCGCCCGGGTAGGCTTCGTCGAGCTACGAGAGGTGCGTTTTCGGCTGGACGAGGTCGGTGACCTGGGCGGACCCGAATCGGCCGCACTGCTGCCGCTGCTCGGCAAGACTGCCAACCCGGATGCCGCCCTCGCGGCCCTCGTTTCGCTGCTGCGCCAGGCACCGCACGAGGTGCGGGCGTTGTTGCTGCACCCGGAGCAGACCCAGCGGCTGCTGCGGGTCGTCGGCGCGTCGAGCGGACTGACCGAGTTCTTCCTGCGTCATCCGGAGGAATTGACGGTTCTCGCCCAGCCGCTCACGACCCTTCCCGACCTGCCGGAACTGATCGAGGACCTGCTGGATGCGGTCGGTACCCGGGACGGGTTCGCCAGCCTCGTCGACGATGAGGGCTGGGTCGCCCTGCGGGTGCGCTACCGGCGCCGCCTGGCGCAGCTGGCCGCCTACGACCTCGAGCAGGCCGACCCGGTCGCGGGCCTGGACGCCGTCGCCCGCACGCTCGCCGACCTGGCGGCCGCCGCGCTGGAGGCCTCCTTGGCCGTCGCGCGTAGCATGTCCACCGGTTTGGTCGCGGGGCGAGGCGTATTCCCGGAGGAAGAGGTGCGCGCCACCCGGCTCGCGGTGATCGGCATGGGCAAGGCCGGCGCCGGCGAACTGAACTACGTCAGTGATGTCGACGTGATCTTCGTCGCCGAGGGTGACCCGGCCGCCGGCCTGGAAGCGCCGCGCGCGGTCGATATCGCCACCCGGCTCGCGATCCTGCTGATGCGGGGCCTGAATCAGCCCGCCGTCGAACCCGAGCTCTGGGAAGTGGACCCGAACCTCCGTCCCGAGGGCAAGTCCGGCGCCCTGGTGCGATCCCTCGAGTCTCACCTGGCCTACTACGACCGTTGGGCGAAGAGCTGGGAGTTCCAGGCGCTGCTGAAGGCCAGACCGCTGGCGGGCGACCTCGAGCTCGGGGGCCGGTATGTGGCGGCGGTGTCCCCGAAGGTGTGGACCAGTGCCAGCCGGGAGAATTTCGTCGAGTCCGTGCAGCGGATGCGCGAGCGCGTCACCAAGAACATTCCGGAGGACGAAGTCGCCGTGCAGCTGAAGCTCGGCCCCGGCGGCCTCCGCGACATCGAGTTCACTGTGCAGCTTCTGCAGCTCGTGCACGGTCAGGCGGATCCGGCGGTTCGGCAGGCCGGCACCCTGCCAGCGCTGACCGCGCTGGCCGAGAGCGGATATGTCGGGCGCGCTGAAGCGGCCGAGTTCGCTCAGGAGTACCGCATCCTGAGGCTGATGGAGCACCGCCTGCAGCTGGAGAAGCTCCGGCGCACCCACCTTGTCCCGCGCGACGAGTCGAGCCTGCGCGTCCTCGCCCGGGCGACCGGGCTCGCCCCGAACGCCGCCCAGCTGAGCGTCCGGTGGCTGAACACCAAGCACCGGGTGCGCGGCCTGCATGAGCGCCTGTTCTACCGCCCTCTCCTGTCGGCGGTGGCCGCGCTTCCCGCGGACGGGCTGGGCCTCACCAGCGCCCAGGCCGAGGCCCGGCTGGCCGCCATCGGATTCCGCAATACCAAGGGCGCCCTCGGTCACATCGCGGCCCTCACCGGCGGGGTGTCCCGACGGGCGACGATTCAGCGCAATCTACTGCCTGTGCTGCTGCAATGGTTCTCCGAGGGAGCCGACCCCGACTACGGGCTGCTCGCGTTCCGGCGCCTGAGCGACAGTCTCGGTACGACCTACTGGTTCCTGCGCATGCTCCGCGACTCATCCGGGGCCGCCGAGCGACTCACCCGGGTGCTGTCCTCATCCCGTTTCGTCGGCGAGCTCCTGGAGACGATTCCCGAATCCGTGGCCTGGCTGGAAGACGAGGACGACCTGCGGCCCCGCAGCGCGGCCACCCTCCGTGAGGAGGCCCGCGCCGTGCTGGCACGGCACGAGAGCCCGGATGCGGCCGCCTCGATCCTGCGCACGGCCCGGCGCCGCGAAATGCTGCGGCTGGCGTTCTCGGCGATCCTGGGCCAGGTCAGCATCGACGAGCTGGCGACGGGGCTCACCGACGTCACCGCCACCATCATCGAGGGGGTGCTCGCCGCCATCCGTGGCACCACGCTCGACGGGGCCGAAGACGGTCAGGACGCCGACGGGATCGAATTCGCCGTGATCGGAATGGGCCGGTTCGGCGGCTCGGAACTGGGGTTCGGCTCGGATGCCGACGTGATGTACGTCTTTCGCCCGGGCACCCTCACCGGCGAGGCAGCCCACGACCGGGCGAAGTTCATCGTCAAGGAATTGTCGCGGCTCACCGATGACAACCGCCTGCCTCTGGACCTGGACATCGGGCTGCGCCCTGAGGGGAAGAACGGTTCCGTTGCCAGGTCCCTCGAGTCCTACGAGGCCTACTATCGGCGTTGGTCGCTCACCTGGGAGGCACAGGCGCTGTTGCGGGGGAGAGGAGTCGCCGGCGACGCCCGGCTCCTGGCCGACTTCGAGGCCGTCGCCGACGAGGTGCGGTATCCGTCATCGATCAGCGAACAGGCGATCCGTGAGGTCAAGCGGATCAAGGCCAGAGTCGAAAACGAACGGCTGCCGCAGGGCGCCGATCCCAACCGGCACCTCAAGCTCGGCCGAGGGTCGTTGAGCGACGTGGAGTGGTTCGTGCAGCTGCTTCAGCTGCAGCATGCGGCCGACATCGCCGAGCTGCGTACCTCGTCGACGCTCGGCGCCCTCCGCGCGGCCGTCGCCGCGGGCCTGGTCAACGAGACGGATGCCGAAACTCTCACCACCGCGTGGCTCTTCGCGTCCCGCTGCCGGTCCGCGATCACCCTCTGGACCAACAAGACCGCGGATGTCCTCCCGACCGACCGCGTGCAGCTCGACGGCGTCGCCCGGGTGATGGAATACCCGCCGGGCTCTGCCAACCAGCTCGAGGAGGAATACCTCTCGGTGACCCGCCGCGCCCGCGCGGTGTTCGAGCGCCTGTTCTACGGGCCGGTGGAGCGCGCCGGCCCCTTCGGCGGGTAGGTCCGGTACAGGCAGGAGGACCGCATCCCCGAGGGGATGAGGTCCTCCTGCCTATACCCAGCCGGTTGCCGGGGCTGCGGTCTAGACGCCGTAGTAGAGCTCGAACTCGAACGGGTGCGGACGCTGCGCGAGCGGCTTGATTTCCATCTCACGCTTGTAGTCGATCCAGGTTTCGATCAGTTCGGGCGTGAAGACGTTACCGGCAAGCAGGAAGTCGTGGTCGTTCTCGAGGGCTACGAGGGCCTCGCCGAGCGATGCGGGAACCTGCGGGATGTTCTTGGCCTCTTCGGGCGGCAGCTCGTAGAGGTCCTTGTCGACCGGCTCGTGCGGTTCGATCCGGTTCTTGATGCCGTCCAGTCCGGCCATCAGCTGGGCGGCGAAGGCGAGGTACGGGTTGCCCGAGGCATCGGGAGCGCGGAACTCGATGCGCTTCGCCTTCGGGTTGGTGCCCGTGATCGGGATCCGGATGGACGCCGAGCGGTTACCCGCCGAGTAGACGAGGTTGACGGGAGCTTCGAACCCCGGCACCAGACGGTGGTAGGAGTTGACGCTCGGGTTTGTGAAGGCGAGTACGGCCGGTGCGTGCTTGAGCAGACCGCCGATGTACCAGCGGGCGACGTCGGACAGTCCGCCGTAGCCGGACTCGTCGTAGAAAAGGGGCTTGCCGTCGGCCCACAGTGACTGGTGCGTGTGCATGCCGGAGCCGTTGTCGCCGAACAGAGGCTTCGGCATGAAGGTGGCCGTCTTTCCCCACTCGGCCGAGGTGTTCTTGACGATGTACTTGAACTTGAGCAGATCGTCGGCTGCGTGCACCATGGTGTCGAAGCGGTAGTTGATCTCGCCCTGGCCGCCGGTGCCGACCTCGTGGTGGCTGCGTTCCAGGATGAGTCCGGCGTCAATCAGCTTGAGGCAGATGTCGTCGCGCAGGTCGGCGTGCTGGTCGACCGGGCTGACGGGGAAGTAGCCGCCTTTAAAAGGCGTCTTGTTGGCGAGGTTCCCGCCGACCTCTTCCTTGCCCGAGTTCCAGGCACCCTCGCTGGAGTCCACGGAGTAGAAGCTGGAGTGCTGGTTCACTTCGTAGCGAACATCGTCGAAGATGTAGAACTCGGCCTCCGGAGCGAAGAATGCGGTGTCCGCGATCCCGGTCGAAGCCAGGTACTTCTCGGCCTTCTTGGCAACCTGACGCGGGTCCTTCGAATAGATCTCGCCGTTGCGCGGGTTGTAGATGTCGAAAAGCATGATGAGGGTGCGCTCGGTGCGGAACGCGTCGATGTAGGCCGTGGTCACGTCCGGGATCAGCTGCATGTCGGATTCGTGGATCGACGCGAAACCGCGGATCGACGAACCGTCGAACATCTGCCCGACCGTGAAGAACTCCTCATCGACGGTCGACGCGGGGATGTTGAAGTGCTGCTGAACACCCGGCAAATCGGTGAAACGGATGTCAAGGAACTTGACGTCCGTGTCTTTGATGAACTTGAGCACTTCTGACGAATCGCGGAACATGCGGTTTTTTCTCCAAATGACGTGGGCATAGAACGTGTAAGTCGCGCGCTGCGGCTTCTTCGAGGCTACTGGGATGCCATTACCCGGCAGTGACGCTTATGTTTCACACATGTTACAGCGGGGCCCGATCGGTAGACTCAGCCCGTGTCTGCCGCAGCCTCGAATTCGACCACTTTTGGACAACTTCCACCGAGCCGTTGGCCGGGGGAGCGCCTCGGCCTGCCGAACGAGGGAACCCGTTCCGTGGGGCGCGTCGGCCGCAGGATCGGCGCCCTCGCGTTGGACTGGGCCCTGGCCTACGGGGCGGCGGCACTGTTCTTCAGCACGAGCGGCGTGGTCAACGGCTTCGCTGTGACCGCCATTTTCGTGGGGCTCCAGATCGTGTTCATCCCGACCATTGGCGGCAGCATCGGCCACCGTCTGGTCGGGCTCCGGGTCGTTCCGCTCCAGCCGGGTTGGGTGGGGTTGTGGCGCCCCGTCGTGCGGTCCCTGCTGCTCGGGCTGGCGGTCCCCGCTCTGGTCTGGGACTCGGACCAGCGCGGTTTCCACGACAAGGTCGCGGGAACGGTGCTCATCCGCTCCTAGCCTGAGCCGCGAGGGGAAGAGCCTAGTTTCCGCGCTGCGGACGCGCCTTCATCGGGTCGACGCCCTTGGGGATCGGCAGTTTCTTGGTCATGGAATTCAACCGGTTGTTCACGGCGAGCACCTCGGCCTTGGTCAGGGTGGGCTTGATCCGGGTGAGGCGCCGGGCCAGTTTGTGCAGCGGCACGGCATCGGCGTCGGGGCCGACGCTGATGATGGTGACAGCGATGCTGCCGCCGAGCCTGGTCACCATCCGGCGCTCTTCCTCGAGCATGCGGGCCGTTCGGGTGCGCGGCCCTTCACTGATCAGCACCACGCCGCCGCGGCCGACAGCCCGGTACACGGCATCCTGAGTCTTGCCGTTGACGGCGACGGGCATCTCACTTCCCACCCAACCGCGCTTCAGCGAACCGCGCAGCACCGCGCCGACGGCGCCGGGCTGGCCCTCGATCTGCGTGTATGCGGCTTTCTCGGCCCGCTGGCCCAGGATGATGAGCATGGCGAGGATTCCGGTGAGCACACCCGAAATCGTCCACAAGACGATGTTGAGGATGCTTCCGGGGGACAGAATAAGGGCAAGTCCCAGCGCGACCGCGACGGGCACCACGAAGCCGAGAACCATGAACAACACGATCTTCTTGTCGTAGCGGCGTGTCATCTGGAACACCTGCCACATTTGCTTCATGCGGCCGGGCTTCTTGGGGGGGCGGGGAGTCTTGTCCTTGCTGCGTGCCATGGTTCCAAGACTACCCAGTCACCCGAATGTCTCGTGACCGATTTTTGATCAGGAGACCGCCTGCGCGAACCCGAGGGATGCGTCCGCCAGGTGGCGCAGTTGCGGCGGAACTTCGCGACCGGTCGCCAGCATGGACTGGGCCCAGAGCCGGCCGGCCCGATAGGACGAGCGCACAAGCGGGCCGGAGAGCACACCAAGGAAACCGATGGCCTCGGCTTCCTCCTTGAGTTCGACGAACTCCTCCGGCTTCACCCAGCGGGCCACGGGCAGATGACGCGCGCTCGGCCGCAGATACTGGGTGATCGTGATGATGTCGGTCCCGGCGTCGTGCAGGTCCTGGAGGGCCTGGCTGACCTCCGCGCGCTCCTCGCCCATGCCCAGGATCAGATTCGATTTCGTGATAAGTCCCGCATCGCGGCCCTGGGTGAGGACGTCCAGGGACCGTTCGTAGCGGAATGCCGGCCGGATTCGCTTGAAGATTCTCGGGACGGTCTCCACATTGTGGCCGAAGACCTCGGGCTGGGCGGAGAAAACCTCGCCGAGGTGGTCCGGGTTGCCGGAGAAGTCCGGGACCAGAATCTCGACGCCGGTTCCGGGACTCTGCTGATGGATCTGCCGGATGGTCTCCGCGTAGAGCCAGGAGCCCTCGTCTGGCAGGTCGTCGCGGGCGACGCCCGTCACCGTGGCGTAGCGCAGATTCATCTTGACGACGGATTCCGCGACACGGCGCGGCTCATCAGTGTCGTACTCGGCAGGTTTGCCGGTATCGATCTGGCAGAAGTCGCACCGCCTCGTGCACTGTGACCCGCCGATCAGGAAGGTCGCCTCGCGGTCTTCCCAGCATTCGAAGATGTTAGGGCAGCCGGCCTCCTGGCACACGGTGTGCAGGTTTTCGCCCTTCACCAGGTTTTGGAGCTTGCGGTACTCCGGTCCCATCTTCGCCACCGTCTTGATCCAGGCGGGCTTACGTTCGATCGGCGTTTCCATATTGCGGATCTCAAGGCGGAGCATCTTGCGTCCCTCGGGCGCCGCGCTCATGCGGACACCGCCCAGACGGTCTCGAACTGGGCCGTGATGGGGGCGATGAGGTCGGCCGGTTTCACGTCGTGGCCGACCATTCTCGAGATGGTGGTGACGCCGGCGTCCTTGATCCCGCAGGCGATGATGTGGTCGTAGGGTTCGAGCGAGTTGTTGCAGTTGAGGGCGAAGCCGTGCATGGTCACTCCTTCCGCGACGCGGATTCCGATGGCGGCGATTTTGTCTTCCCGGCCCTCCGGGCCGACCCAGACTCCTGAACGGCCCGAGATTCGGCAGCCGACGATGTCGAAGCCCAGGAGGGCGTCGATGAGGATCCCCTCGAGGAGGCGCACGTAGCCGACGACGTCGACGGGCTCCCGGAGGCGAATAACCGGATACCCGACCAGCTGCCCGGGGCCGTGCCAGGTGATCTTCCCACCGCGGTCCGCGTCGATGACGGGGGTTCCGTTTCGGGGACGCTCCTCAGGAGCTGTGCGCTTCCCGGCGGTATACACACTCGGATGTTCGAGAAAGATGACGGTGTCCGACCTCTCCCCGGAGACGACGGAACGATGGACTGCGCGTTGGAGCTCAAGGCCCTCAACATACGGCACGGAGTTGGCGCTTAGCCCCGCGACGACAAAGTCGAGCATGCCCTCATCCTAAACCCCGGCGCTCCTCCCCACGGGGTTGGCGGCCCGGTTGTCCCCGAACCGAGTCCGGGTCGGCCGGGAGGGGAGCGGCGAGGCCAGCATGTCCGGTATGAGAACTCGTGGTCGACGCGTCCGCAATCCGGGGCCCGCGTCCCCGCCGCACTCGACCGGCTCGGTACCCGGCGGCGGCCCCACATTGGTCGCAGGCTACCGCGCTCTGCGGCGCTTGGCGTCAACCGACCGGGCCGACCTGTATGTGGGCGTGGCGCCGTCCCCGTCGACCTCGACCGGGGATGAGGCGCGGGGGTGGGAGCAGGGTGGCTCCACGACGTCCGTCGTGCTCAAGGTCTTCCATCCGGGAACGGATGACCTCTCGATCGAACGGGAGGTCCAAGCCCTGACCACCCTGACGGTCGGACGGCTGACCACGCTCGTCGATGTCGGCACCCTGGCCGATGGCCGCACCTGCCTCGTACTGGAACAGCTCACGGGCGGGTCGCTGAGCGGCTTTCTGGAGGGCCGCAGCCACTTGCTTCCCGGGGAGGCGGTCACGATCCTGGCGCCGATCGCGGCCGCATTGGCGGAGCTGCAGGCCATCGGCCTGATCCATCCGGCCGTCAGCCTCGCGAGCATTCTCTTCGACTCCAGCGGGCGCCCGGTCCTGACCGGGCTGGGAGAGCTCCGGGCGCTGCCCGAGGCCGGTCGCGGGCGGTCCGAGGCGCTCGCCCTGGTGCACGGCCGGCTCGCGCAGGTCATCCGGACGGTGCTCGACCACGTCGATCCCGTCGTGCCGGTCCCGACGGTCCTCCGCGACCTGGAACGGTGGTGTGCGGTGCCGGCCGCTGGCTCGGCGGCCCGCACCTGGGGCGAGGTCGAGCATCTCCTGTTCGCCTGGGCCGAGGCCAGGCCGGTGAGGCTGGGTCGGAGCCCCGAGGCCGTCAGCGGGCCGCAACCGGCCGTCGACTGGCTCCGGAGACCTCTGAGTGACGATTTCGTCGGATGTGCTCCCACGGAGAAGGTCCGCTTTGCCGCAGAGGATCCCCGGGCCAAACGGATGCTCGGCAGCCGGGTCTCGCGTGCTCGCACGGCGGTTGGCCGGCTGTGGGAAGGTCACCCGGCCGGTGGGCTGAAGTCGCTGCTGGGCCGGCGGTTCCGCCTCCGCCGTGGGCCGCTGCTCCTCGTGGCCCTCGTGGCCCTGTTGAGTACGGGACTGGCGGTGATGGCGCTGGCCGCGGGTGGATCCGCACACACCGACGGAGCGCGGCCGGAGGGCTCCTCAAAGCTGGCCGGGTCGACCACCGCTGACGGCGACGAAGTAGGCGGCGACGGGTCTCCCCGAGAGGAAGCCGTGGTGACCGGTGACGACCCGGTGGTCGCGCTTCCGGCCCTGCTGCGGGTCCGCAGCCGGTGCCTTGCGGAGGTTTCGGTGGTCTGCCTCGATGCCGTGCACCAGGCGCAATCGGCGGCTCTGGCGGCCGACAGCTACACCCTGCGCATGATGCAACAGGGCGGCGAGGTCGCCGAATTCGAGGATTGGTCGTCGTGGGCGGCGGTTCTGGTGGAGCGAATGGGGGATGTCGCGCTCGTGTCGCTTCAGGCCCCGGATGCAGAACGACAGCCGGCCTCGGTCCTTGTGATCAAGGGCGAGGCCGGCTGGCGAATCAGGGATATTTTCGACTACTAGTCAAGGTCCGGTCTCACGGACGACATCGACTAGATGCCGAGGTTTGCTTCGAAGGCACCTGCCTCGAGACGCTGCTTCATGGTGACGAGGAAGCGTGAAGCATCCGCGCCGTCAATGATGCGGTGATCATAGGACAGAGCCAGGAACACGGTCGAGCGGATCGCGATCGCGTCGAGGCCACCCTGGCTGACGACGATGGGCTTCTTGTAGACAACCCCGGTGCCGAGGATGGCGCTCTGCGGCAGGAAGACGACCGGGGTGTCGAAGAGCGCACCGCGCGAACCGGTGTTGGTCAGCGTGAACGTTCCACCAGACAGTTCGTCGGGCTTGAGCTTGTTGTCGCGGGTGCGCTGAGCGAGATCGGCGATCTGAGCGGCGAATCCGGCCAGATCGAGTTCGCCCGCGTTGCGCACGACCGGGGTCAGCAGGCCGCGTTCGGTATCGACCGCAATGCTGATGTTCTCCTGGCTCGGGTACACGATCGTGTCGCCGTTAATGGTGGCGTTGATGATTGGGTTGGCCTGAAGTGCCTCGGCTGCAGCGAGAGCGAAGAACGGCAGAAAGGACAGCTTGTTACCCGTCTTGGCGTGAAAATCGGCCTTCACCTGGTCGCGAAGAATCGCGACCCGGGTCACGTCGACCTCGACCACCGTGGTCAGCTGAGCCGATGACTGCATCGAGATGACGGCGCGTTCGGCGACGACCTTGCGCAGACGCGACATGGGCTGGGTGGTCCCGCGCAGGGCGGAAACCTCCACGGCCGGAGCTGTTGCTGCAGTCGTCCCGACGGGAGCGCTGACCTGGGCGAGCGCGATGTCTTCCTTGCGGATGCGTCCACCGACACCGGTTCCGACCACGCGAGACAGATCGACACCGGCCTCGTTCGCGAGTTTGCGGACGATGGGGGTGACGTAGCCGGATGTTCCCGCGTGCGATCCGCGGGAGACGGCCGGCTCCGGCGCGACCACGGGGGCAGCGGCAGGTGCTGGGGCGGCGACGGGGGCAGCGACAGGAGCCGCAGCAGCAACGGGTGCCGCGACCGGTGTGGGCGCGAACACCGGTGCGGGTGCAGCGACCGGTGCGGGTGCCGCGACCGGTGCGGGTGCCGCGACCGGTTCGGGTGCCGCGACCGGTTCGGGAGCGGCGACCGGTGCGGGTGCCGCGACCGGTTCGGGTGCTGCAACGGGTGCGGGTGCCGCCACGGGTGCGGGGGCGGCCACCGGTGCCGGCGCTTCCGCGACGGGCTCGGGAGCGTCCACCGGCGCAGGCGCTTCCGCGACGGGAGCGGAGGCACCGGAACCGTCACCGATCGTGACCAGCGGAGTTCCGACCTCGACGGTCTCATCTTCCTGAACCAGGATGGCCTCGATCACGCCGGCAATGGGGGACGGGATTTCCGTGTCCACCTTGTCGGTCGATACTTCCAGCAGCGGCTCGTCGACTTCGACGCGGTCTCCCACGTTCTTCAGCCAGCGGGTGACCGTACCCTCTGTGACACTCTCACCGAGTGCCGGGAGGTTAACGGATTCGCTCATGCGATTGTCTCCTTCAAAACGAATTGTCTGTAATTAGAGTACTGAGTGTCTGAATGCAGAGGTTCGACGGCTACGCGTGAAGCGGCTTGCCGGCCAGCGCCAGGAAGGCCTCGCCGAGTGCCTCGTTCTGGGTGGGGTGCGCGTGCAGGAACGGGGCGATGTCTTCCGGGTAGGCCTCCCAGTTCACCACCAACTGTCCCTCACCGATCAGCTCGCCGACGCGGGCGCCGATCATGTGGACACCGAGGATGGGGCCGTCTTTGACCCGGACGAGCTTGATGGAGCCACTCGTGCCGAGGATGGAGCTCTTGCCGTTTCCACCCAGGTTGTACTCGACGGTGGAGATCTGGTCGGCGCCGAACTTTTCGGCAGCCTTGGCCTCCGAGTAGCCAACGGAGGCGATCTCCGGGTCGCTATAGGTGACCTTGGGGATGTTGAGGTCGTCGACGACGATCGGGTTGAGACCGGCGATCTCCTCGGCGACGAAGATGCCTTGCTGGAATCCGCGGTGCGCGAGCTGCAGGCCGGGGACGATGTCGCCCACGGCGAAGACGCCGGGGATGTTGGTCGCGAGGCGCTCGTCGGTCAGGACGAAGCCGCGGTCCATGGTGACGCCGACCTCCTCGAAGCCGAGTCCGGCGGTCGACGGGCCACGCCCGACGGCGACGAGCAGAATCTCCGCCTCGATGACGGTGCCGTCCTCCAGGGTGATGACGACGCCGTTCTCGTGCTGAGTGACGCTCTGGAACCGGATGCCGAGCGAGTATTCGATGCCACGCTTTCGGAAGGCGCGCTCCAGCTGCTTGGAGATGGACTCTTCCTCGTTGGGAACCAGGTGGGGAAGTGCCTCGATGATGGTGACGTCGGCACCGAAGGACTTCCAGACGCTCGCGAATTCGGCGCCGATGACGCCGCCGCCGAGCACGGCGACCTTCTTCGGGACGAACTCGAGCTCGAGGGCGTGCTCGCTGGTCATGACTCGACCGCCGATGGCGAGCCCCGGCAGGGAGCGGGAGTAGGAGCCTGTCGCGAGGACGATGTTCTTACCCACGATGGTGTCGGCACCGACCTGCACGGTGTTCGGCGAAATCAGTCGACCTTCACCTTCGATCACTGTGATGCCGCGCGACTTGATCAGACCCTGCAGCCCCTTGAACTTCGACGCCACAATACTCTTGCGGAACGCGTTCACGGCGGGCATGTCGATGCCCTCGAACTGCGTTTTGACACCATACTTCGCGGCGTCGCGGCTGAAATCGGCCACCTCGGCCGAGTGCAGAAGTGCCTTGGTCGGGATGCAACCGAGGTGCAGACAGGTTCCGCCGAGTTTGCCTTTTTCGATCAGGCCAACGGTGAGCCCCAGCTGAACGGCACGCAATGCGGCCGCGTAGCCACCGCTTCCGCCGCCGAGAACGACAAGGTCAAAATTCTGTTCCGACACCCAGATACTCCCTCATACATCACAACCCGGTCTGCCCGCAGCGAGGATACGCATCCGGGCAGGCGAGAGTGGGCGAGATTTCTCGCCCACTCGACTGTACTACGGGCGCGAAAAGTCCTCGGCCAGTCGGAGCAGAGTCCGAACCGAGATTCCGGTCGGCCCGGCATTCGTGAATCCCCACCCGCTGCCGGTGTTGTGGGCCGGCCCGGCGATGTCCAGGTGGGCCCACGGGATCGTCTCGGTGCCGTCCCCGTTGCCGCGGGTTCCGATGAACTCCTGCAGGAATACTCCGGCGAGCAGCATGCCGCCGTGGGTGCTGCCGATCTTCGCGTTGGCGATGTCGGCGACATCCGAGTTGAGTAGAGGGCGCAGTTCCTCGGGAAGCGGCATCGGCCACACCAGCTCACCCACCGATTTGCCGGCGGTGAGCACCCGGGCGACCAGGGCATCCTCACCCATGGCGGCGTAGTAGCGGGTGCCGAGTGCGACGAGGGCGGCGCCGGTCAGCGTCGCCACGTCCACGATCGCATCCGGGCACTCCTCGCCGGCCGCGACGAGACCGTCCGCAAGAACCAGGCGACCCTCCGCATCCGTGTTCAGCACCTCGACCGTGCGGCCTCCGCGGATCCGCAACACGTCGTTGGGTCGGATGGCCGAGCCGGACGGCATGTTCTCCGCGATGCAGAGCCAGGCGGTGATACGCACGTTGAGCCCCAGGCGGGCGGCCGCCAGGGTCACGGCCAGCACGGTCGCCGCGCCGGTCATGTCGTATTTCATACCGACCATGGATGCCGGCGGCTTCAGTGAGAGTCCGCCGGTGTCGAAGGTGATGCCCTTGCCGACCAGGGCAATGTGCTGCGTCGCGCCCTCCGGCGTGTAGCTGACCTTGACCAGGCGCGGCGGCCGACTGGAACCTTGGCCGACGCCCGCGATCCCGCCGAAACCATCCGCGGCCAGCTCCGCCTCGTCCCAGACGCGCACGGCGACGGGAAGGCCCGCGGCGGCGTCCATGGACAGGCGCGCGAGTGCCTCCGGGTAGAGGTCGGAGGGCGGCATGTTGACCAGGTCCTTGACCAGGTTGACGGCCTCGGCGATGACTCCGACGCGGGTGGAGGCTCCGGCCGCCTCCGCGGCGGTGTGCACCGTGATCTCCTGCGCCGGGATCTTGGTCGCGGCGAGCGAGTTCTGCCGGTACGCGGTGTAATAGTACGCACCGAGCGCGGCACCCTCAAGGACGGCCTCCGCTTGGGCATCCGTGGTCATGGGGAAGGCGAAGGCAACCGAGGTCACGCCGGTCAGCTGGCGAACGGCCGACCCGGCAGCATGGCGCAGCGCATCGACCGTGACCTCCTTGCCGATTCCGACAACGGCGATGCTGCGGGCGTTGCCGATCGACGCAGGCAGTCGCACCACCTGATCGCGACCACCCGTGATACCCAGGGGGGCGAGTTGGTCCGCGAGGCCGGCGAAGGCGGCGTCAGCGAACAGGGCGGCGGAGTCGCCGGACTGGAGCGCCCCGACAATGAGAACGTCCACCTCCGATTCGAGGGCGGGTGCTGCGGATATGGTCAGACGGGGTGCGTTCATCCCCCGATCGTACGCTCCGGGTGTGTTCGCTCTCGGCATCACGGCGGGGTCGTCGATTCCCGCACCGCCCGGAATTTGGCGCTTACAGTTAATGTCATGCGGGATTCTGGCGACATTTACGAGCTGACTGCGGACGCGCAAAACGTCCCGGAGGGGCTCCACCTTGTGGCGGGTCTGACGGGCTTCGCGGATGCCGGTGGCGCCGTCTCGCAATTCACGGAATACCTTCTGGAAACCCTTGACCACACCGTCGTCGCGACCTTCGACGCCGACGTGCTGCTCGACTACCGGGCGCGGCGGCCGATCATCCAGTTCGACCAGGACCACCTCACCGACTATCAGCCTCCCGCCCTGGGGGTGTACCAGGCCCGGGACGAGATCGGCCAGCCGTTCCTGCTTCTGACCGGCTTCGAGCCGGATTTCCGCTGGGAACAGTTCACCGCCGCGGTGCTGCAGCTTGAGCGCCGCTTCAAGGTGGCCTCCACAACCTGGGTGCACGCGATTCCGATGCCGGTCCCGCACACCCGTCCGATCGGCGTGACCGTCAGCGGAAACCGGTCCGATCTGGTCGAGAGCATGTCGGTCTGGCGTCCGAACACCCAGGTTCCGGCGAACGCGCTGCACCTGGTGGAATACCGGCTGCAGGAGGCTGGCGCCTCCGTCGTCGGGTTCGTACTGCTGATCCCGCACTATCTGGCCGACACGGAATTCCCCCTCGCCGCCCTCGCAGCCCTGGACAGCACGAGTGCCTCCACCGGGCTGATCTTCCCCACCGATCGGGTGCGAGAGAAGAACCGCGAGTTCGTCGCCCGCATCGACGAGCAAGTGCGGGACAACCCCGAGCTGGGCAAGCTCGTCGGCACGCTCGAAGAGCGCTACGACGCCTATATGGAGGGCAGCACGCTGCGCTCCCCACTGACCGACGAGGCCGGCGAATTGCCCAGCGCCGATGAGATCGCCGCCGAACTGGAGAACTTCCTCGCCACCCGGCGCAGCAGAGACGACGGTTCGCCGGCCTGATCCGCCGCGCGTCGCCGTGAATCCGGATGCTTCGGCGCGGGTAAGTTTGGGGCAATGAACTCGCGCCGATCCTGGTTGATCTTTTACGTCGGATCGTTCGCGTACCTCTCCGCCGTCCTGCAGCGCTCTTCCCTCGGGATCGCCGGTGTCGCCGCCACCGAACGGTTCGGCGGGTCTGCCGCGCTGCTGTCGAGCCTCGCCGTCGTGCAACTCGCCGTCTATGCGGCGGCACAGATTCCGGTGGGCGTCCTGATCGATCGGTACGGGCCTCGCGTGCTGGTGGCCTCCGGGACAGGGCTGATGGTGGTCGGCCAGACCACGCTCGCCTTCGCCCCCGACATCCCGATTGCCGTGCTCGGGCGCATCCTCGTCGGTGCCGGCGACGCCGCCATCTTCATCTCGATGATTCGTCTCATCGCCTCGTGGTTCTCCGGACGCATCGTTCCTCAGCTCTCGCAGTGGCTGGGCAACATCGGTCAGCTCGGCCAGGTGCTGTCCGCCCTACCGCTGGCGTGGGTGCTGCACACCTGGGGGTGGACGCCGACGTTCCTCTCCGCCGCCTCGGTTGCCGTGTTGGCCCTGATCGTGGTCATCGTCGTGGTGACGGACCAGCCGGAGCGCGCATCCATGCAGAACCGGACCACCAGCTGGCGTGGCGCGCTACTGCAGCTCACACACAGTTTCAAGCGGCCTGGAACCCAGCTCGGCTTCTGGTCGCACTACGTCACACAGTCCTCCGGAACCGTCTTCACCCTGCTCTGGGGATTCCCTTTCATGGTGTACGGACTTGGCTACGACCCGTCCCTCGCCGCGGCGATGCTGATGGTCCTGGTGGGTGCCGGCATGGTGTGCGGGCCGATCCTGGGGATCCTGACGGCGCGCTTTCCGCTGCGCCGCAGCACCATCGTGCTCGGCGTCGTCGCGCTGATGGGCGCGGCCTGGGCCGCGGTGCTGCTGTGGCCGGAGCAGCCGCCGTTCTGGTTGATGCTGGTGCTGCTCGTCGCACTTGGCATCGGGGGACCCGGCTCACTGATCGGCTTCGATTTCGCGCGCACCTTCAACCCCCAGCGCAGCCACGGCTCGGCGAACGGCGTCGTGAACGTGGGCGGCTTCACCGCCAGTTTCGTGATGGTCTACCTCATCGGGCTACTGCTTGACCTGCAGGACGGCTGGCGCACCGCCAGGGGGGAGGTGAGCGATCTGTATTCGCTCGACTCCTTTCGGGTTGCGTTTTCTGTGCAGTTCCTGGTTGTGGGACTCGGCGTGATTTTCCTGCTGCACGCCCGGGCCCGCACCCGCAGCCAGCTGTCCCGCGACGAGGGAGTGGAAGTCGCGCCGCTCTGGGTCGCCGTGGCGCGGGCATGGCGCCGGAGGCAGCAGCCTGAATAGCTGCGCGCCTGGCTTGTCTCCTACACAAAGCATGCAATAATTGTCAATAGGGCCCGTTCTGGTCCTGGGAGCAACGACAGCAGTGTCGGTGTGAATAGCCCGGGACTTGACATGGGTCCTAGTACTGCCCAAAATCCAAACTGCCCAGGCTCCTCTCCCGCTAGACCCACCCGGTCGGGACCCGCTTGGCAGCGCCGCAGGCCCCCGCGCCACGGCATGAGAGGTGTTCGAATGGCAACCCGCAAAAAAATCGAGCAGACCGAAGAACTCACCGTGAGCACCACTGAGGTTTCAGACGCAGTTGCGCCGGCAGCCAAGGCCGCCGCGAAGAAGCCGACCAAGGCCGCTCTGGCCAAGGCCGCTACTGCGGCAGCGGCCGCAGTAAGCGGTGAAGAGAAGCCCGCGCCGCGCAAGCGCGCCGCCAGCACGAAGGCGAAGGCCAAGCCGGCATCTGACGAACACGATGAGGCCGCCCGCGGAGATGACGCGGATGCCGACGACGACTCCGACGAGGCCAAAAAGAAGCGCGCAGCATCCACCGAGGCGCTCCCGAGCGGCGCCCTGGTACTGTCACTGGTCGACGACGACGACGAGGTGCCGGTTTACTCCAGTGCAATCACGGGCGCGACGGCCGACCCTGTCAAGGACTACCTGAAGCAGATCGGCAAGGTCGCCCTGCTGAACGCCGCCGAAGAGGTCGAGCTCGCGATGCGAATCGAAGCCGGGCTCTTCGCCGAAGACAAGATGTCCCAGATGAGCGACGCCGAGAAGAAGAGCGCCCTCGGACGCGAGCTCATGTGGGTCGCCAAAGACGGCGCCCGCGCCAAAAGCCACCTCCTGGGGGCAAACCTTCGCCTGGTCGTCTCGCTCGCCAAGCGCTACACGGGCCGCGGCATGCAATTCCTCGACCTGATCCAGGAGGGCAACCTGGGCCTCATCCGTGCCGTCGAAAAATTCGACTACACCAAGGGCTTCAAGTTCTCCACCTACGCGACCTGGTGGATCCGTCAGGCGATCACGCGTGCGATGGCCGACCAGGCCCGCACGATCCGTATTCCAGTGCACATGGTCGAGGTCATCAACAAACTCGCCCGCGTCCAGCGCCAGATGCTTCAGGACCTCGGCCGGGAGCCCACCCCGGAAGAGCTGAGCCGCGAACTGGATATGACCCCGGAGAAGGTCGTCGAAGTCCAGAAGTACGGCCGCGAACCCATCTCCCTGCACACTCCGCTCGGTGAGGACGGCGACAGCGAGTTCGGCGACCTGATCGAGGACACGGAAGCCGTTGTGCCTGCGGACGCCGTCGGGTTCACGATGTTGCAGAAGCAGCTGGAAAGCCTGCTCGACTCGCTCTCCGAACGAGAAGCCGGCGTCATCCGCATGCGCTTCGGCCTCGGGGACGGCATGCCGAAGACCCTCGACCAGATCGGCGACACGTTCGGCGTGACGCGTGAGCGCATCCGTCAGATCGAGTCGAAGACCATGGCCAAACTGCGTCACCCCTCACGGTCGCAGTCCCTACGCGATTACCTCGAGTAGAGCTCGTTTTGCGCTATGCACCGGCGATTCTTCTGGGACGCATCGTACGGAAATTGGCCCGGTGGCGGAAGCCGGGCGGCGGATCCGCGATCCCGGGTCTCGTGGTCAACAGGATCGCACCCGGATTCCTTCCGCGCAGCCTGAACAGCTTTCCGGGCGGCCTGGTCATCGTCACCGGGTCCAGCGGCAAATCAACGACGACCAAGATGCTGGTCGCAGCGCTCCGCGCTCACGGTACCGTTGTCTTCACCAACCAGTCCACGGCCAACATCAGCCAGGGTCTTACCTCCGCGCTGCTCGAGCAGGCCAGCCTGAGCGGTCATATCGCGGGCGACATCGCCGTGTTGGAGATGGATGAGGGCCACGGAGCCCTGATCTCTGGTACGTTGACGCCGCGCGTCGTTGCGCTGACGAACGTCATGGTCGACCAGATCGACCGATTTCATGACTCGAACATGGTCGCGGCCATGCTCGCCAAGATCGCCGCCAGAGCCACCGGAACCGTCGTGGTCAACGCGGACGACCAGTATTTGACCGACCTCGCCGCACGCCTGCCCGTTTCCTCGGCAGTCGCGCGCTACGGCGTGTCCGCCGACGTTCTCGCCGACAATCCGCGGGGCTTAGGCTACAGTGCGACCACCGCCACCAGGCTGGACGCGGGGGAGGGGATGCTCCTCACCTCGGTGCAGGGCCGCCGCGCCACCGTAAGCATTGCGGGTGTGGATTACCCGCTCGGGTTGCCCGCCCGCGGAACGCACTATGCCGTCGACGCCCTGACCGCGCTGTGCACGGCGCAGGCCGCGCTCGGCGACCGCTTCGATCCGGTGCTGGCCATCAACGCCATCTCGGCCATCCCACCGGTCTTCGGCCGTGGTGAGATCGTCACGGTTCGAGGCCAGCAGGTGGAATTCGTACTGGTGCAGAACCCGGCCAGTTTTCAGCTGAACGTCGACAGCCTCGAGCCGAAGACCGAGCAGATCCTCATCGCAATCGGGTCAGACGTGCGCGACCCGTCCTACTTTTGGCCCGTCAACACCTCGGGTCTGGGCCGGGTCCGTATTGCATCCGGTTCGAAGGCGCACGATATTGCCCTTCAGCTGGTATACGACGACGTCATCGTCGACCGCATCGAGCCGAACCTGGGCCTGGCCCTGGACGATTTCCTGGCCCTGCCCGAACCGCTGGCGGGTTTGAAGACGATCATCTTCTCCGCAGACTCCATGCGACGCACCAGGACGCATCTGGGGCTCGTCACCAACAAGGAGGAGCAGGAATGACCCGTCCGCTCTCGATCGTGTCGCTGCTTCCCGAACTCCTGGGCACCAACGGCGATGCCGCCAACGCCCGCGTTCTCGCCCAGCGGGCCCGATGGGCCGGTGCCGACGCCACGGTCGTGGAGGTGCGCTCCGCGGCCGATCTGCCGGACCAAGTCGATGCCGTCGTCGTCGGATCGGGCTCCGACTCCGACATGGTGCGCGCCAGGGACATCCTCGGGACGATGACCACGGAGCTACGCACCTGGGCCACCGCGGGTGTCCCCATCCTCCTGGTCGGAACCGGCTGGGAACTTCTGAGCTGGGGAATCGAACTCGCCGACGGATCCGTTGTCGAGGGGCTGGGCATCGTGGCCGGTCGCGCCGTCCCGATGTCGGCACGGGCCACGGATGACATCGTGGTCGCCTCCCGGTTCGGACGTCTGATCGGTTTCGAAAATCATCGGCGCAGCTATGACGGTGGCGAGGCGGCGCCGCTCGGCCAGGTGCTCTCCGGATCGGGCAATGGCGCGGGTGCGGAGGGACTGGTCATGGGTAGCGTCGTCGGGACCCATCTTCACGGTCCCGTTCTCGCCAAAAACCCCGGACTGGCCGACCACCTGCTGCGTGCGGCCTTCGCTCGTATCGGTCACGAGTATTTGCCCGGTGACGATTCACTGGCTGCCGACGACATGGCACGAGCCGCACGCAATCAGATTGCGGTGCGGCTCGGACTCCCCATGGAATAGAAGCCCATCGGCCGGTCGCAGGACCGCTAGAGCTGCCTGAGGCCGACCGATACCGCTAGGAGCGCTGGTCCTCGAGGAGGCGGCTCGACTCGTCGTGCCAGCTCTCCGCGATGGCGGCGAGCTTCTCCTGGTGCTTACGGCCGTGGTGCGCGCAGAACAGCAGTTCGCTGTTGTTCACCACCACACGAATGTAGGCCTGGGCTCCACATGCATCACAGCGGTCTGCCGCGGTGAGCTGGTGGGGAGCCTTCTCGTTGTTGACGGCACCATTTGCGGCTGCGATCTGGGACATGGTTTCCTCCTCCAGACTGATACCAACTGATACCAATTTAACCTGTACCTAATGGAAACACGGTCTGGCAAGGTTATCGAGTCGGTTGCCCGTTATTTCGCTCACCGCGTAGCGCACTTCAATCGGGTGTTGATGACCGGGGGGAGGGCGTTGGTTCGGTATTCTAGATCGTTGTGAGTTCTTCTGATTATTCTGCCCGCCACCTGTCAGTCCTCGAAGGACTGGAAGCGGTTCGCAAACGCCCGGGCATGTACATCGGGTCCACCGACTCGCGCGGCCTCATGCACTGTCTCTGGGAGATCATCGACAATTCGGTCGACGAGGCACTGGGCGGCTTCGGCACCAGCATCGACATCGTGCTCCATGCTGACGAGAGCGTGGAGGTGCGCGACACGGCTCGGGGCGTTCCGGTTGACATCGAGCCGAAGACGGGACTGACCGGCGTCGAGGTCGTCTTCACCAAACTGCATGCCGGCGGCAAATTCGGCAGCGGATCGTATGCCGCGTCCGGTGGCCTCCACGGCGTGGGCGCATCCGTCGTCAATGCCCTGTCCGAGCGCCTCGATGTCGAGGTCGACCGTGACGGCAAGACCTGGGCCATGTCGTTCCACCGCGGCGAACCCGGGATTTTCGCGGACTCGGGGAAGAAGAGCCCCGACGCGCCGTTCACGCCCTTTGAGAAGCAGAGCGAACTACGCGTCATCGGCAAGGTCAAGCGCGGTGTGACCGGGACGCGGGTGCGCTACTGGGCCGACCGTCAGATCTTCACGAAGGGTGCGTCGTTTCAGACCGAGGAATTGCTCGAGCGAGCGCGTCAGACGGCCTTTCTCGTCCCGGGCCTGGGGATCGAGATCGTAGACGAGCGCACAGACGTGCACGTGCTCGAGTCCTTCATGTTCGAGGGCGGGATCTCGGAGTTCGTCGATCACCTCGCCACCGACAGCCCGATCACCGACACTTGGCGACTGACCGGAAACGGGACCTTCCGGGAGACTGTCCCGGTGCTGACCCCGACGGGTGCCATGGTGCCTACCGAGCTGGTCCGGGACTGTGCCGTGGATATCGCCCTCCGTTGGGGGACAGGTTACGATACGGTCGTCCGCAGCTTCGTGAACATCATCGCCACCCCGAAGGGCGGAACGCACCAGGCCGGGTTCGACGCGGGCCTGCTCAAGTTCTTGCGTGCGCAGGTCGAGCTGAACGCTCGACGGCTCAAAATGGGGTCGGACAAGCTGGAGAAGGACGACGTGATGGCCGGCCTCACAGCAGTGCTCACCGTGCGGCTTCCCGAGCCTCAATTCGAGGGGCAGACCAAGGAGGTGCTCGGCACCCCCGCGGTTCGCGCCATCGTGGCCAACGTAGTCGCCCAAGCCATGAACGAGCGTTTCGTGTCCACGAAGCGCGACGACAAAACGCAGGCCGCGGTGGTGCTGGACAAGATCGTGGCCGAGATGAAATCGCGAATCTCGGCTCGCGCCCACAAGGAAACCCAGCGCCGGAAGAACGCGCTGGAGAGCTCGTCCCTGCCCGCGAAACTGGTCGACTGCCGCAGCAATGATGTCTCGACGAGCGAGCTCTTCATCGTCGAAGGAGATTCCGCCCTGGGCACGGCCAAGCTCGCCCGGGACAGCGAGCACCAGGCACTCCTCCCCATTCGCGGCAAGATCCTGAACGTGCAAAAGGCATCCGTTGCCGACATGCTGTCGAACGTCGAGTGCGCGTCGATCATCCAGGTGATCGGCGCCGGGTCCGGACGAAGTTTCGACCTGTCAGCCGCGCGCTACGGCAAGGTCATCATCATGAGCGACGCGGATGTCGACGGCGCGCACATCCGCACGCTGCTGCTCACTCTGTTCTTCCGCTACATGCGCCCGATGATCACGGAGGGACGCGTTTTCGCGGCCGTACCGCCGCTCCACCGGGTCGTGGTGATGAACCCGGGCACGAAGCCGAACGAGACCATCTACACATATTCGGAGGTGGAGCTTCAGGCCGTGCTCGCCGGACTCAAGAAAAGCGGCAAGCGCTACCAGGATCCGATCCAGCGCTACAAGGGCCTCGGCGAAATGGATGCCGACCAGCTCGCGACGACGACGATGGAGCGGGCGCATCGCACGCTGCGCCGCGTGCGGGTCGCCGACGCGGAGATGGCCGGAAACGTCTTCGAGCTTCTGATGGGCAACGACGTCGCGCCGCGCAAGGAATTCATCATCGAGAGCTCGGACAAACTGAGTCGCGACCGTATCGACGTGTGACGCCCCGACCGGGGGGGGCTACGAGTGGAACGATGTGCTCGCCAAGTCGCGTTCGCCGTTGATGATGGCGTCGACGACGCGTTGGGCGACGACGACCGGAGGGTAGCCGGCCGGCAGGCGGGGGGCGATTCCGGAGATCGGGTGAGTGGAGAGTTCGGTCTCGGTGTGACCGGGCCGCGCGTCCAGAATGCGGATGCCGCTACGCCTCAGTTCCCGGCCGGCGGCCTGGCCGAAGGCAGCGAGGGCGGCCTTGGACGCCGAGTATGCGGCGAGGTTGGCAGTGGGGCTCTCGCTGACGACGCCGCTGAGGGTGACGATAAAGGGCTCTCGCCCCTGCTCTGCGGATTCGCTCAGCGCGGCCCGAGCCGCACGGAGCAGGCGGATCGGTGCCAGCGTGTTCACGGCGAACAGCTCGGCGAGCGTCTCATCGCTCACCTCGATCGCCGGTCCGAAGGCAACGACCCCCGACGCGTTGACGATGCCGTCGAGCCGTCCGTTCACGCTGATCGCGTCGGCGACGAGAGTCGTGATTGCGTCCGGATCGGTGAGGTCGGCGGCGAGCGGGGTTCCGGGAATCGAGAGCGCCTCAAGTTTCGCCTGGTTGCGCCCGCTCAGGACGAGTCGGGCGCCGCCGGCAGCCAGAAGTCGGGCAATTTCACTTCCCAGACCCCCCGGGGCGCCGAGGACGAGAATGGCGGAATCGTCGAGGTGTGTCATCTGGCCACCATAACGCACCACCCTCCGCACATGGCTGGAGATCGCGCTCGGGCGTCAGCCGATCCGGGCGCCGATGGCGCCGATCACGGAGTCGAGCATGGCCCCGGACGCATCACGTCGCGACCCTGATTCAGGAAGCATGCGGGGTGTGCCGTCCGACGCGACCGCCCGGGCCGGCAGAGGCCCCACCCACGCGACGGAGACGGTGTCCTCGCCTTTCAGGAACCGCTGGGAGCGCACCCCACCCGTTCCCCGGCCTTTCGCCGGGTACTCGGAGAAGTCGGACACTTTGGCGCTGCCCGGGTCTGTTCCGGGCAGGGTGTGGCTGCCGGTCGCGACGGTCGCAACCACGAGCGCCGCAGCGCCGTGCGTTTCCACGCTGGTGAAATACACCACGTGCGCGTCCGCGGCCAGTTTGATGCCCGCCATACCGCCGGCGGTGCGCCCCTGCGGGCGCACCGACCCGGCAGGAAAACGCAACAGCTGTGAGTCGGAGGCGATGAAGACGAGTTCGTCGTCTTCCGCACCCTGCGCCGCGCCGACCACCATGTCATTGAGCTTCAGCGCGATGATCTCGAAATCGGGTTTGTTTGCCCAGTCGCCGGGGGTGACGCGCTTCACGATGCCCTGTCTGGTCCCGAGAACGATCGAATGCTTGGAATCGAGCGCGACGAGCGCGACGATCTTCTCCGCCGTGTTGGGCAGGGCCAGGTAGTCGCGCACGCGTACGCCGGCCCCGAGCTGGACCGAGGTCGGCGGCAGCAAGGGGAGGTCGACGGGGGAGAAGCGGATGAGCCGTCCCAGGTTGGTGACCGCTCCGATCTCCGTGCGACTGGTCGTGTCCAGAACGGACAGGACGGCATCATGCTTGCTGCGCCTCTGAGCCGGCGTGATCCGCTCCGGCTGGACAGTGGTGCCGGCCGGAATCTCCACCCGGGCGATCTTGCCCGTCACGCTGAGGTAGACCCGGGTCGGGGTGTCCGTCACCTCGAGGATGGCGGCCTTCCGCTTGGCGGCGGCGCTGTTGGCGCCGGCGACATTCGCCTTGGCCTCGGTCAACAGGGTTCGCCGCGGCGTGCCGAAACGCTCGGCCACCGAGGCCAGTTCGTCGGACACCAGGGTGCGGATGGAGGCCCTGCTGCCGAGAAGCTTCTTCAGCGCCGCGATCTCCGCCAGCAGCTGATCCCGCTCGGTTTCGAGTTCGATGCGTGAGAAGCGGGTCAGGCGCCGCAGGCGGAGCTCGAGAATGTACTCGGCTTGAATCTGGCTCAGGTCGAAAACGTCGATCAGCTTGGCGCGCGCCTGCTCGCTGTCGTCGCTGGCGCGGATGACCTGGATCACCTCGTCGATGTCCAGGATTGCCACCAGTAGGCCTTCGACGAGATGCAGACGCTCCGTTCGTCGGGCCAGTCGGTAGGCCGAGCGCCGGGTCACGACCTCGATTCGGTGTCCGATGTAGACGAGCAGGAGTTCCCGCAGACCCAGTGTCTGCGGGCCGCCGTCGACGAGGGCCACCGCGTTGATGTTGAAGGAGTCCTCGAGCGGGGTCACCCGGTACAACTGCTCGAGCACGGCCTCCGGGCTGAAACCGGTCTTGATCCCGATGACGAGACGGAGTCCCTTGGTGCGGTCCGTCAGATCGGTGACATCGGAGATGCCACTGAGCTTCTTGGAATTGACCCCGTCCTTGATCTTCTCGATGACCCGCTCGGGCCCGACCAGATAGGGAAGTTCGGTGACCACGAGACCGGCCTTGCGGGCGGTGATGGCTTCGACGGATACCCGCGCCCGGGTCTTGAAACTGCCGCGCCCGGTGGCGTAGGCATCCATGATTCCCGTCAGCCCGACGATCGTGCCGCCGGTGGGCAGGTCAGGCCCCGGGACGAACTCCATCAGGTCCTCGAGGGTCGCGTCTGGGTGGGCGAGCAGATGCCGCGCCGCGCCGACGACCTCGATCAGGTTGTGCGGAGCCATGTTGGTGGCCATGCCGACGGCGATACCGCTCGCGCCGTTGACGAGCAGGTTGGGGTAGGCGGCCGGGAGAACGTCCGGCTGGGTGAGCTGGTTGTCGTAGTTGGGTACGAAGTCGACGACGTCTTCGTCGAGGTTTTCCGTCATGGCCAGGGCCGGCGCGGCCAGCCTGGCCTCGGTGTACCGCGGGGCGGCCGGCCCGTCATCGAGCGAGCCAAAGTTGCCGTGGCCGTCGATCAAAGGGACCCGGAGCGTGAACGCCTGCGCCATGCGCACGAGAGCGTCATAGATCGCGGTGTCGCCATGCGGATGCAGCTTTCCCATGACCTCGCCGACGACCCGCGCCGACTTGACGTGGCCGCGATCGGGGCGGAGCCCCATCTCGCTCATCTGATACAGGATGCGCCGTTGCACTGGCTTGAGCCCGTCCCGGGCGTCCGGGAGCGCCCGGGAGTAGATGACCGAGTAGGCGTATTCGAGGAACGAGCCCTGCATCTCGGTGGAGACATCGACGTCTTCGATGCGCTCGGTGAACGTGGCGGGCGTGGTGCTGTCTGAACGGCTCATTCGTGAATTCTGGTGAGGCGTGCGTTGAGGGACGCGCGCTGTCGGGTAGGCGCTGGATCGATCCGGCCCTGTCTATGTCAGACTTGGCACGATGCCCCCCATGCTACCGGCCCGCCAATTCGGCACCCTGCGCCTTGCCGACGTTCTCACAAGTTCCCTGTCATCGATCGAGGGCCTTTCCAACATTCTGGACCTCGGCCAGACGAACAAGGCGGTCGTCCTTCTGGCGGACGGCCTCGGCGTCAGTTCCCTCCGAGCCCGTCCTGGGCACGCCCGATTCCTGAACTCGCTACTGACCAAGTCCAGCGTGGTCGACGGCGTCTTCCCATCCACCACGGCTGCAGGCATCACGACCCTTACCACGGGTGTCGCACCCGGGCAGCACGGACTCGTCGGCTACCGGGTCCGAGACGCCGACCGGGACCGTGTGGTGAACCAGCTGACCGGCTGGGACGACGACATGCGACCGGAGACCTGGCAGCGTGCGCGCACCGTCTTCGAACGGGCCGCGGATGCCGGCATCCGCGGTTTCGCCATCGGACCCCGCCGGTACACCACATCCGGCTTCACCCAGGCGGCGCTTCGCGGCGCGCACTACGTACCCGCGGAGAGCGTGTCCGACAGGTTTGCCGCCGCGCGACACCTTCTGGACACCGAGCCGCGTGCCCTCGTCTACGTCTACGTCCCCGAGCTGGATGTGGCCGCCCACGCGCACGGCTGGGAGTCCGAACGGTGGTTGGCCGCGCTGGAGAACCTCGACGGCGCGGCCGCCCGCTTCGCAGCCGCACTGAAAGCCGATGAGGGTCTCCTGGTCACGGCCGACCACGGAATCATCGACGTCCCGATGACCAGACACGTGCTCTTCGACACGGTCCCCGAACTCATCGGCGGCGTCCGCCACATCGGCGGGGATCCCCGGTGCCTGCACCTCTACCTCGAACCCGAACTCGGTTCCGACTCAGGCGCGGCCCTCGCCGATACGTGGCGCGGTATTGAAGGCCACCGCGCCTGGGTCTTCAGCCGCGCGGAAGCAGTCGAGTCCGGGCTGTTCGGCGATGTTGCACCCGAGGTTTTGCCTCGCATCGGCGACGTGATCGTGGCCGCGCGCAAGCTCATCGCCTACTACGACTCCCGCGAGCCGAATCAGTCCGCACGTTCGATGGTCGGTCAGCACGGATCGCTGACGGACGAGGAACTCCGCGTGCCCTTGATCAGGTCGGGGACCTTCTCCGCCTGAGCGCGTGAGAAGTTCCGGCGTCAGGCGGGGTAGCGGCCGCGCTTGACCTGTGGTTTCGGCAGGCGAAGCACACGCAGTTGCAGTGCACGCATCGCTGCGTACCAGCGCACACGCTCGGCTTTCTCAGCGCCGAACTTGGCATTGAGCTTGCGCGTGACGATAAAGCCCAGGATGACGGAGTCGACAACGGCGACGATGACGAAGGCCCACAGGCCCAGGATTCCGTACGTCTGCACGGCCGCGTCGGGGAATACGCTGAGCAGGATGACCAGAAACATCACCGGAATCATGAATTCGCCCACGTTGAAGCGGGCGTCGACAAAGTCGCGCACGAAGCGCTTCTGCACACCGCGGTCGCGCACGGGGAGGAACTTCTCATCTCCGGCAGCCATACCCACCCGGGCGCGCTCGCGAGCCTCGGCGGCCTTGCCTCTGGCCTGCTTGGCCGCGAGCTTGCGGTCATCTGGAACAAGCGGGCGCCGATTCAGAGCCTCTTGCTGCTTGCGGCTGGGCGTCGCCTGCCCTTTGCCGACAGGGTGGGTGGCCGCGAGGCGAGACCTGGTCTCGTCCGGGGTCTCCATGGATGGTTGTGCGTCTGGGTTCACAGGCTTAGCCACATCAGTTCCTTGCAATTGGTTGCCTTAAGATTACCTGATGACCGATATTCAAGAAACAGCGCCCCCGGCAATCTCACCGGCCGCCCCGGCTCTTCGTGCGGCAGTCGAACGCGGCCTTCCCACGACCATTGCCGACCTGTGCTCCCTGGTGCGGATTCCCTCCGTCTCCTGGGATGCCTTCGACGCACTTCAGGTGGCCACCAGCGCGGATGCCGTCGCGGTCCTGGTCCGCGACCTCGGGGTGTTCGAATCGGTCGAGATCAAGCGAGCCGGGATCCCGGGCGGTGCCGAACTCGGCCATCCGGCCGTTTTGGCCACGCGCGCGGCACGCAACGGGCGCCCGACGGTTCTGCTCTATGCGCACCACGATGTGCAACCCCCCGGCCAGGATGCGGACTGGGACTCCAACCCGTTCGAACCGACCGTGCGTGGCGACCGCCTCTACGGACGCGGTGCGGCGGACGACAAGGCGGGAGTCATGGCCCACATCGCGTCGATCCGAGCTCTCGTGGAAGCAGAAGGACCCGATTTCGACCTCGGCCTGGCGCTCTTCATCGAAGGCGAGGAAGAGTTCGGCAGCCGGTCCTTCACCACCTTCCTGGAGGAGAACCGGGAGTCCCTGCGCGCGGATGCCATCGTCGTCGCAGATTCGAACAACTGGGACATCAACACCCCCGCACTGACCACGGCGCTGCGCGGCAATGTCACGTTCCGACTGACGGTACGCACCCTTGACCACGCGTCGCACTCGGGCATGTTCGGGGGAGCGGTTCCCGACGCAATGATGGCCGTCGTTCGTCTGCTCGACAGCCTGTACGCCGACGACGGCGCCGTCGCGGTCCGCGGGCTGACGAGCATCGATGTTCCGACTCCGGACTACTCGGTGGAGCAGCTCCGCCTGGAAACCGGGCTCACCGACGGCGTCGGCCCGATCGGTCACGGCTCGGTGCTCAGCCGGATCTGGTCCCAGCCGGCCATCACAATCACCGGGATCGACGCGCCGTCCGTGGCCAACGCGTCGAACACGCTCACCCCGGCCGTCACCGTTCGCCTAAGCACCCGGATCGCTCCCGGTCAGTCGGCGGACGAAGCGTTCCGTGCGCTCGAGGCGCATCTGCACGCCAAGGCTCCATTCGGCGCCCGAATCGACATCGATGACGTCGACACGGGGGAGGCCTTCCTGGTCGACACGGGCGGCTGGGCCGTCGCTGAGACGCGGAGCGCCATGGCCGAAGCCTGGGGCGAAAGCCCGGTGGACATCGGCGTCGGCGGGTCCATCCCCTTCATCGCCGACCTGGTGCGGGTGTTTCCGGATGCTCAGATCTTGGTCACCGGGGTCGAGGACCCGGATTCCAGGGCGCACAGCCCCAACGAATCTCTGCATCTCGGAGTGTTCAAGCGGGCCATCCTCAGTGAGGCCTTCCTACTCGGCCGTCTGAATCAGCGCACCGGGAGCTGACCCGACCGAGAGTGCAGAAATCCGGGAATGCAGAGGGTGTATTCCCGGTTGTGGTCGGTACAATCTTCGTGGCCACCACCGGACATCCAGCCGCCGTGAAAAACCGTGTGAAAACGACTCGAACACTGAGGAGCACCATGACCGACACAGTCGTCGCCAGCACAGCCGCCCATGGCGTTGGCCTGAGCGCCACCGCCGCTGACAAGGTACGCACCCTGCTCGCCCAGGAAGGCCGCGAGGACCTTCGCCTGCGCGTTGCCGTTCAACCCGGCGGCTGCTCCGGCCTCATCTACCAGCTCTACTTCGACGAGAGGCTACTCGACGGTGACGCTCTCGTCGACTTCGATGGGGTAGAGATCGTCGTTGACAAAATGAGTGTCCCCTACCTGGACGGGGCATCCATCGACTTCGAGGACACCATCCAAAAGCAGGGGTTCACGATCGACAATCCGAACGCCGGCGGAAGCTGCGCATGTGGAGATTCCTTCAGCTGACCCACCGGCGCCAGACAAAGCGCGACGGGCTCGTATCTCCGCAAATACTATGACTGGCGGCGAATTCGTTATCTCGGAGGCCGGTTCTTGCACAACGGAACGTGCCACCCGCAGTAGGCTGGAAGTCTATAGAAGCACTTCCAGTTAAGTGTCGTCGAGTCTCACCGAAAGGTTACTGGTGCGCAAAAACCATCGTCTCCGATGGGCTGCAATTCCGATCGCAGCGTCGTTGGCCCTCGTTCTCGCAGGTTGCTCGCAAGCCCAGCTTCATGGCTACCTCCCCGGCTTCATCGAGGGTGAGCCGGCGGTAACCAACCAGACGGAGCGCATCTCCGGGCTGTGGACCACGTCGTGGATCGTTCTGATGATTGTGGGGCTCATCACCTGGGGGCTCATCATCTGGGCCGTCGTTGTCTACCGCCGCCGCAAGGGTCAGACCGGCCTTCCGGTGCAGCTTCGTTACAACATGCCGATCGAGATTTTCTACACGGTCGTTCCCCTTATTCTCGTGGTCGGCTTCTTCGCCTTCACCGCGCGGGACCAGGCAGAGATCGAGGCTCGTTTCGATGAGCCGGAGGTCAAAATCCAGGTCATCGGCAAGCAGTGGGCTTGGGACTTCAACTACGTCAACGAAGACGTCTACAGTGCCGGCATTCAAGGCCAGCCCGACGTCGACGGCCCCGCCGGTTCGCTGGTTCAGTCCGAGATCCCCACGCTCGTCCTACCGGTCGGCCAGAAGGTTGAACTGGCGCTCGACGCCCGCGACGTCATCCACTCATTCTGGGTCGTTGACTTCCTGTACAAAAAAGACATGATCCCCGGCAAGACCAACTACATGTCGATCATCCCGGAGCGCATCGGCACCTATGACGGAAAGTGTGCCGAACTGTGCGGCGAGAATCACTCGCTGATGCTCTTCACGGTCGAGGTCGTGTCCGAGGCAGACTACGAGTCGTACATCGACTCCCTGCGTGCTGCAGGCAACGACGGCCAGCTCGGCCTCGATTACGCACGCAACCAAAATCTGCCAGGAACGACAGCACCAACCGAGCAGGAGGGCAACTAGTCCATGACTACTACTACCACTACGGCACCTTCCGCGCCGGCAGCCCCCACTGCCCCGCGTCGGCCCACCGGTGTCGAGCGCAAGGGCAACGTCATCGTCCGGTGGATCACCTCCACTGACCACAAAGTCATCGGGTACATGTACCTGATCACGTCGTTCGTCTACTTCTGTCTTGCCGGTGTCATGGCACTGGTGATCCGCGCACAGCTTTTCGCCCCCGGCCTCGAGGTCGTCCAGACGAAGGAGCAGTACAACCAGCTCTTCACAATGCACGGCACGATCATGCTGCTGATGTTCGCTACGCCTCTGTTCTTCGGGTTCGCCAACTCCCTCATGCCGCTGCAGATCGGCGCCCCCGACGTGGCCTTCCCCCGGTTGAACGCCTTTTCCTTCTGGGCCTTCTTCTTCGGCAGTCTCGTCGCCGTCGGTGGATTCCTCACTCCGCAGGGTGCCGCATCCTTCGGCTGGTTCGCCTATCAGCCTCTGGCCAGTACGACGTTCTCCCCAGGCGTCGGTGGCAACCTGTGGATGGTCGGGCTTGGGCTGAGCGGCTTCGGCACCATTCTCGGCGCCGTGAACTTCATCACCACGGTAATCACGATGCGCGCCCCCGGAATGACCATGTTCCGGATGCCGATCTTCACGTGGAACACCATGGTCACGTCGATCCTCATCCTGATGGCCTTCCCCGTTCTCGCCGCAGCCCTTCTGGCCGCCGCGTCCGACCGCATTTTCCTCTCGCACATCTACGATCCGGCCAACGGTGGAGCCATCCTGTGGCAGCACCTGTTCTGGTTCTTCGGTCACCCTGAGGTGTACATCATCGCGCTGCCGTTCTTCGGCATCGTTTCGGAAGTCTTCCCGGTCTTCAGCCGCAAGCCGATCTTTGGATACAAGACCCTCATCTACGCGACCATCTCCATCGCGGCGCTGTCCGTGGCGGTCTGGGCGCACCACATGTACGTCACCGGCTCTGTCCTGCTGCCGTTCTTCTCCCTGATGACCATGCTGATCGCCGTTCCGACCGGGGTGAAGATCTTCAACTGGATCGGCACCATGTGGCGTGGCTCGCTGACCTTCGAAACGCCCATGTTGTGGGCCCTCGGCTTCCTGGTCACCTTCACCTTCGGTGGCCTCACCGGCGTCATCCTTGCCTCACCGCCGCTCGACTTCCACGTCTCGGACACCTATTTCGTCGTCGCGCACTTCCACTACGTCATCTTTGGAACCGTGGTATTCGCGATGTTCAGCGGGTTCTACTTCTGGTGGCCGAAGTGGACCGGCAAGATGCTCAATGAGAGCCTCGGCAAGTGGCACTTCTGGTTCCTCTTCATCGGTTTCCACACCACCTTCCTGGTGCAGCACTGGCTGGGCGTCGTCGGCATGCCGCGTCGGTACGCGTCGTACCTGCCCGAAGACGGCTTCACCTGGATGAACCAGTTGTCCACGGTCGGTTCGGTCATTCTCGCGATCTCGATGATCCCGTTCTTCCTGAACGTCTATATCACCGCCCGTAAGGCACCGCAGGTCACCGTGAACGACCCGTGGGGCCACGGCGGCTCGCTCGAGTGGGCTACCTCATGCCCGCCGCCGCGCCACAACTTCACCTCCATCCCGCGCATCCGGTCCGAGCGCCCCGCGTTTGACCTGAACCACCCGGAGGCGCCCATGACAGTCGGAATCGGGCCGGCGAAGGACGCCCCGGATGCCCCCACGTACGACGTAGCGTCGAAAAGGACGAAGTAAATGAGAGCCAACGTCAATCTCCTTTGGGTTCTGAGCGGGTTCTTCGTGGTGGTCACGACGGCCTATGTGGTCTGGGGTCTTCTTGACCCTAACCAGAACAAGATCGAGTGGGCGGGGACGTTCACACTCGGCCTGTGCGCGATCTTCTTCAGCTTCGTCGCGTTCTACCTGAGCCGGGTGCACAGTGCTCAGGGTGGCGAGCTTCCTGAAGATCGTCTTGACGCGAATATCGACGACGGCGACCCTGAGGTTGGTTTTTACAGCCCGTGGAGCTGGTGGCCCATCCTCTTGGCTGCCAGTGCTGCTCTGCTCTTCATGGGGCTGGCTGTCGGCGTGTGGATCTCGATCATCGCGTTGGGCATCGGGGTCATCTGCCTCGTCGGCTGGGTATACGAGTACTATCGGGGCAATTTCGCTCGCTGATCCGAACCGAATACGTGCTTCAGGCACAAGCGGCGGCGTCCAGAACCCAGGTTCTGGGCGCCGCCTGTGTTCATGCCCGGCACATCGCTTCGGAGTGACACGTTCGGGCAATTTCCCAGGTCCACGCAGCCTGATCCACAGTTCCCGCCCGCACGGCCTCGAACGAATGCCACGGAGATTCTCCGGTATACGCGTCTTTCCGGCCCGTCGGGGTGCGATTCTGCCAGAATCTCCGTCGAATTCGCTCAGGTCGTGGGACGCTACGCGTGGCTGCCGGGCTTCAGATCGTGATGCGACGGTAGCCGAGTAACTCGAAGGACGCCGTGACGGTCTGCACGCCGCTGAGATGGACCGTTAGCGCGTCGAAATCCGTGTGGTGAGCTGACGGACCCATCCCGATCAGAGCGGATGCCTGGGCCGGGTTGAGGCGCAGCGAAGACGACAACTCGTCCCGTGTTTCCAGTTCGAAGGCGGGGGACAGCGCCTCGGACAGGTGCTCGCCTTTGTTCGCGGGCACGTCCAACGCCAGACCGGACGCCCTGAACTCCTGCAGGTGGGACGCGTGCGGCACGACGACGACGAGCAGACCGTCTTCGCGCAGGACCCGGTGAAATTCAGACGGGTTCCGGGGAGCGAATACGTTAAGGAGTACATCTGCTGATGCGTCCCGCACTGGCAGCGGGGACCAGACATCCGCCACGAGCCCGTCGATGTTGTCCCGGCCGCTCACTGTGCGCCCGACCGCCACGGGGGAAAGGTCTATTCCCAGGGCGCGCGCATCTGGACAGAGCGCGAAAACCCCCTGCAAGTAGTATCCGGTTCCACAGCCGATGTCCATGACCCGGGAGGGGTTCTCAGCCGCCACCCGCTCAGCAAGGCGGCTGCGCAGCGGCTCGTACCAGCCGGTCTCGAGGAAAAGTGCTCTCGCGTCGACCATCGCGACGCTATCGCCGATCAGCCGGCGCGAACCGCCTGCCAGTGACACGTATCCGCGCTTGTTCACGTCGAAGGAGTGACCGGCCCCGCAGCGCAGCGTCAGCGGCTCGGCGGGGGACAGCGGAAGAAAACAGTTCGGGCACCGAAGCCACTCCGACAGGGTCTGGAGGGACATCGATGCCCGTTCTGTGTTCGCGGCCGGAGCCTAGTGGTGGTGGTCGTGCGTCCGTACGAGTTCAGTGGTCGATACCGGTTCGATCCGGTCCTCGAAGAACCAGCGGGACAGTCCGGCACGAGCCTTTTGGCCCACCGTGATTTTGCCCTTGGCGTTCGGGCGGATCATGAGCGGCTTGTAGTCGTTGTAGCTGACCAGCTTCCAGCGCTCGTATTCATCAACGGGCTGGTGAACCTCGATGTACTCGCCACCGGGTAGACGCACGATACGCCCGGACTCGTAACCGTGCAGAACGATCTCACGGTCCTTTTTCTGCAAAGCCAGGCAGATACGTTTCGTCACGAAGAAGGCGATGAAGGGCCCCACAATCACCAGGAACTGCATGGTGTGAATTACGCCTTCCATCGTCACCTTGAAGTGCGTTGCGATGATGTCCGAGGAGGCCGTGGCCCACAGCGCCGCGTAGAACGTGACCCCGGCGGCACCGATCGCGGTGCGTGTCGGGGCGTTCCGGGGACGGTCGAGGATGTGGTGCTCACGCTTGTCTCCGGTGACCCACCCCTCGATGAACGGGTAGATAAGCACGACCAGGATGAACAGGCCCAGCGAAACCAACGGGATCAGGATGTTGAAGGACCAGGTGCGATCCAGCCAGACCATCTCGAGTCCCGGCGGGATCAGGCGCAGGGCGCCGTCAGCGAAACCGATGTACCAGTCCGGCTGAGTTCCGGCCGAAACGGGGGAGGGATCGTAGGGACCGTAGTTCCAGATGGGGTTGATCGTAAACAGCGACGCCATCAGCATCACGATGCCGAAGACGATGAAGAAGAAGCCACCGGCCTTGGCCGCGTACACGGGAAGAACCGGGTAGCCGACTACATTCTGGTTGGTGCGTCCGGCACCGGGGTACTGCGTGTGCTTGTGTACGACGACGAAGAGCAGGTGCATCGCGATCAAAGCCACGATAATGGCCGGCAGCAGCAGAATGTGGAGGGAGTACAAGCGTCCAACGATCGCCTCGCCCGGGAACTCTCCGCCAAAGAGGAGGAACGAAATCCAGGTTCCGACCAGCGGGATGCCCTTGACCATTCCGTCAATGATACGCAAGCCGTTTCCGGAGAGCAGGTCGTCGGGGAGGGAGTACCCGGTGAATCCTTCGGCCATGGCCAGGATGAACAGAACAAACCCGATGACCCAGTTGAGCTCGCGCGGCTTGCGGAACGCACCAGTGAAGTAGATGCGGAGCATGTGCAAGCCGATTGCAGCCACGAAGAGCAGTGCTGCCCAGTGGTGGACCTGGCGCATGAGGAGCCCGCCACGAATATCAAAAGAGATGTCCAGGGAGGATGCCATCGCGGCAGACATCTCCACACCCTTGAGTGGCATGTACGAACCGTCGTACTCCACCGGCGTCATCGAAGCGCTGAAGAAGAACGTGAGGAACGAACCGGACAACAGGATGATGACGAAGCTGTAGAGGGCAACCTCACCGAGCAGGAAAGACCAGTGGTCGGGGAAGATCTTGCGACCCAGTTCCTTAACCGCGGTCGAAATGCTGGTGCGCTCGTCGATGTAGTTCGCGGCGGCCCCGGTGAGGCCACCGGACTTCTTTGTTTCGACCAAGTCAGTAGTCGTAGTTGTAGTGCTCAATTCCGCTCCCAGAAGCTCGGTCCGACGGGTTCAGTGAAATCGCTTTGTGCAATGAGATATCCCTCGGAGTCTACCGTGATGGGCAGCTGCGGCAACGGGCGCTTGGCCGGTCCGAAGATGACTTCGCACTGGTTCGTCACATCGAACTGCGACTGGTGACAGGGGCACAGGAGCGTGTGGGTCTGCTGTTCATAGAGCGCGACCGGGCATCCGACGTGCGTGCAGATCTTTGAGTAGGCGACAATGCCGTCGTACGACCAGTCCTTCTTGTCGGCGGGCTCATTGATGTCTTCCGGCTTCAGCCTCATCAGAAGAACTGCGGCCTTGGCCTTCTCTTCGAGTTTGCCGTGGCCGAGGTCCTGCAGTCCTTCGGGAATAACGTGGAAGGCCGAGCCGAGGGTGACGTCGGAGGCCTTGATAGGTGTGCCCGTGGGGTCGATCGCGAGCCTGGTGCCCTTCTTCCACATGGTGTGTTCGAGAGCTGCAGCCGGATTGGTGTCCTGCGGGCCCAAGCCGCGGAACAGCACGACGGCCGGCAGCGGAAAGGCGATCAAGGCACCGATGAGGCTGTTTCGGATGAGCGTACGGCGACCGATGCCCGATTCAACATTGGCCTCGTGAAAGATCTCGACCGCGCGTTCGCGGGTCTCGTCCGACCCCCGCACCGGGTGGCGCTCGTCGACGCCTTCGTGGTCGAACATGAGCGCCTTGCCCCAGTGCACGGCGCCGATGCCGATTGCCAGCAGGGCGAGAGTGAGGCCGAGACCAATGAAGAGGTTGTTCAGACGAACCGAATCCGGTTCCTCAGGGATGATCGGGAAGACCATATACGCCACGATCGCGAACACACTGCCCACGATCGACAGGTAAAAGAGCGTGTAGACGGTTCGCTCGGCGCGACGCTCCGCGCTGGGGTTGAGGTCGGTGACGCGCGGTCGGTGTGGGGGGAGACCCGGATTGGCCACGGCATCCCGTACGACGACGGCGGTGCCTGCGGGAGCCCCCTCATGCCCGACGCTCGACGAGTCAGCAGCGGTCAAGTCCTTCCCGCTGTTATCGTCCTTGGCCATTGTTCTCCTTCATCGGAATTCTCATAAAACAGTTTGTGTCAGACCTGGTCGGTGATCAGTTCGACTTGGCGGTGATCCACACCGTCAGGGCAACGATCGATCCAAGACCGAAGATCCAGAGGAAAAGACCTTCCGAGACCGGTCCGAGGGCGCCCAGAGCGAATCCACCGGGGGACGGGTTGTTGTCCAGGTACTTGAGGTACGTAATGATGTCCCGCTTGCTCTCCGGGGAAATGTTCATGTCGTTGAACACGGGCATGTTCTGCGGGCCGGTGACCATGGCCTCGTAGATGTGCTTCTCCGTAACCCCGGCCAGGGCAGGCGCATACTTGCCCTGAGTGAGGGCACCACCGGCGCCGGCGACGTTGTGGCACATTGCGCAGTTGATGCGGAACAACTCGGCGCCCTTGGCGGCATCGCCCTCGGCGTCGAGGAGAGACGGATCCGGGAGTGCCGGACCCGGCGCAAGGGACGCCACGTAAGCGGCGAGCGACACGATCTGCTCGTCTGTGAACTGGACCGCCTTCTTCTCAGCCTGCGGTCCGTTCAACTGCATCGGCATGCGTCCGGTGCCCACCTGGAAGTCGACCGATGCAGCGCCGACGCCGATCAGGCTGGGGCCAGCATTGGTGCCCGCTGCTTCCAATCCGTGACAGGTGGCGCAGTTGGCCGCAAAGAGTTTCTGCCCTTCGCCGACGGTTTGCTGCGACGCAGCGTTCGTCTCCGCACTGGCCGTGCTCGTGCTGAAAGCCGCGTATGCGCCTCCGGTGAAGAGGAGTCCGATCGCGATGAGGGCGACGCTGGCAAGCGGGCTGCGACGGCCGGCTTTGCGACCGTCGGACTGCTTCGGTGTGCTAAACGTGGTCATACGTGGTGTCCACTCCGACTTTCTATTTAAGAACGTAAATGACGAGGAACAGCCCGATCCAGACAACGTCGACGAAGTGCCAGTAGTACGACACGACGATGGCGCTCGTTGCTTCCTTGTGACCGAAGTTCTTGACCGCGAAGGCGCGCCCGATGACGAGCAGGAACGCGATCAGGCCGGCAGTCACGTGAATACCGTGGAAACCGGTGGTGAGGTAGAACGCGGATCCGTACGCGTTGCTGGTAAGCGAGACGCCCTCGGAAACGAGAGTCGCGTACTCGAAGACCTGACCGGACACGAATATGGCGCCGAGGGCGTAGGTGAGGAAGAACCACTCGACCATGCCCCACTGGCTCGGTTTCCATCCGGTCGAACGTGATTGCAGGCGTTCTGCCGCAAACACTCCGAACTGGCAGGTCACCGAAGAGGACACGAGGATCAGTGTGTTCACAAGGGCGAATCCGAAGCCGTGCTTCTCCGTCTCGAATAACCACAATTCAGGCGAGGTCGACCGCAGCGTGAAGTAGATGGCGAAGAGCCCGGCGAAGAACATGACTTCGCTGCCCAACCAGACGATAGTGCCAACAGCCACGCTGTTGGGCCGGTTAACAACGGGCGCATTGACCGCGTAAGTAATTGATGGACTCGTCACTCTTCTATTATGGCCGATTTGCGTATCGGTTATTGTCATCGGGGCGGACCTGTCGCTCAATTACCGGAATGACTACCTGATTGGAACAAACGCGCCCCGGGAAGCGAATTCGGGACGGATCGTCGATCTCGCTAAAATCGATCCATGCTTGAAATTCAGTCCTGGCCAAACGTCCTCAGTGCTCTGCTTTCGGGGAAGGACCTCAGCGTCTCCGATGCCGCGTGGAGCATGGAGCAGGTCATGCTGGGGGAGGCAACTCCGGCGCAGCTGGCCGGCTTCCTCGTAGCCCTGCGCGCCAAGGGCGAAACCGTGGACGAAATCGTCGGGTTTCGGGATGCGATCCTCGACCATGCCGTACCGCTGGCGGTGAACCCGATGGCCCTGGACATCGTCGGCACTGGTGGGGATCGGTTCGGCACCGTCAACATCTCGACGATGGCCTCCATCGTCTGCGCCGGGGTCGGCGTTCCCGTGATCAAACACGGCAACCGGGCCTCAAGCTCGGCGTCCGGTTCGTCGGACGTGCTTGCTGCCCTCGGCATTGACCTGTCACTGTCTGCCGACAAGGTTGCTGCCATTCTGGACACGGCCGGGATCACCTTCGCCTTCGCTGCCGCTTTTCACCCGGGGTTCCGCCACGCAGCGCTTGCGCGCAAGGAGCTCGGCATCCCCACGGTGTTCAACTACCTCGGCCCGTTGTGCAATCCGGCCCGTCCCGAGGCGTCAGCAGTGGGAGTCGCAAACCTGGACCGAGTTCCGCTCATCGTGGGTGTATTCCAGACACGCGGGGCGACGGCCCTGGTCTTCCGCGGTGACGACGGTCTCGATGAGCTGACCACGACGGGCCACAGCCATGTCTGGGAGGTGTCGCGGGGCCTGGTGACGGAGCACGACATCGATCCGCGTGACCTAGGAATCCGACGGGCCTCGATCAATGAGCTCGTTGGCGGGGACGCTGAGCACAATGCGGCCGTCGTTCATTCAGTGCTGGCCGGTGAGGTCGGTGCGGTGCGTGACATCGTCCTGCTGAACGCGGCCGCCGGCCTGGTCGCGTTTGACCTTGCAAACGATCCCGCGCAGTCTCAAGTCAATATTATCGAGCGCTTTCGCACTAAAATGGCTGTGGCCGCGGAGGCAGTCGACTCCGGTGCGGCCACGGCCAAGCTCGCTGAGTGGGTCGCGGCCAGTCGGGTGTGACCCGGCTGGCCCAGACAAAACGAGACGAGCTAGACGACGTCTTTGTCAGCCCAGCCGAACGTCTTGGTAACGGCCTTTTTCCAGTTGCGCATCTGTCGGTTCGGCTCTTCTTCGCCCTTTTGCGAGGTCCACCGGCTATCCTCCCGCCAGTTGGCCCGCAGTTCGTCAAGGTCACCCCAGAACCCGACCGCCAGTCTGGCGGCGTACGCGGCGCCGAGAGCCGTGGTTTCGGCCACGACCGGTCGCACCGCTGGCACGCCGATGATGTCGGCCTGGAACTGCATCAGCGTGTTGTTGCCGATCATGCCCCCGTCAACCTTCAGCTCGGTCAATGGAACACCCGAGTCGGCGTTAACCGCGTCCAGGACCTTCCGGGTCTGAAACGCGGTCGCCTCGAGGGCGGCGCGGTCGATGTGGCCCTTGTCCACGAATCGGGCCAGGCCGACAAGGGCACCACGGGCGTCCGAGCGCCAGTTCGGCGCGAAGAGTCCGGAGAAGGCGGGCACGAAGTAGGCGCCGCCACTGTCATCGACCGTTTTGGCAAGCGTCTCGATTTCCTCGGGGGTACTGATCATTCCCAGATTGTCTCGCAGCCACTGCACGAGGGAGCCGGTGACCGCGATGGAGCCCTCCAGCGCATAGTGGGGTTCGGCGTCGCCGAGCTTGTAGCCGAGCGTGGTGAGCAAACCGTTCTTGGAGTGGATGATATCGGTGCCTGTGTTGAAGATCAGGAAGGCACCGGTGCCGTTGGTATTCTTCGCCTCACCTTGGTCGAAGGCCGGCAGTGGCCGCTCGCGATGCCGTAGACCTCGGACGACGAACGAATCTCGGGCAGCATCGACTTGGGTTCCCCGAAGGCGGCGAGGATGTCGTCGTCCCATTGCAGAATCTCGAGATCCATGAACATGGTGCGGCTGGCGTTGGTCACGTCCGTCGCGTGCACGCCGCCTTCGAGACCGCCGGTCAGGTTCCACAGCACCCAGGAGTCCGTCGTGCCGAACATCAGATCGCCGGCTTCGGCCTTGCGCGCGCGTCATTCACGTCCTCGAGAATCCAGACGATCTTCGTTCCGGAGAAGTACGTCGCCAGGGGGAGCCCCACCTGGGCCTTGAACCGTTCGACTCCGCCGTCGGCGACGAGACGGTCCACGATGGGCTGGGTGCGGGTATCTCACCAGACAATCGCGTTGTGGACGGGCAGCCCGGTGCGGCGGTCCGAGACCACTGCGGTCTCATGCTGGTTGGTGATTCCCACGGCCTCGATGTCATGCCGAGTCAGGTTCAACTTGGACAAAGCCTGGCCGATCACTTCACGGGTGTTGTCCCAAATTTCCATCGGGTCGTGCTCGACCCAGCCGGCCCGAGGGAAGATCTGCTCGTGCTCGTGCTCGTGCTCGAGCTGACCGATCGCGATCACCGAGCCTGCGTTGTCGAAGATGATCGCTCGGGAACTCGTGGTTCCCTGGTCGATTGCGATTACGTACTCAGCCTTGGAATACCTCCTTGGATTGCGAGAATCAGTGCTCGACGCGGCGCACGCCGCTGCGTGAAGCCACACAGCGCGGGCCGATTCAATGACTGAACCGGCCCGCGGGAAGGATTACGTGAGGACGGGCAATAGGAACAGGGAAGCCCATCCGGCGAGCATGCCGCCAATGACCGGACCCACGACAGGAACCCAGGAATAGGCCCAATCAGATGTTCCCTTGCCCTTGATCGGCAGGACGAAGTGCGCGATGCGGGGCCCCAGGTCACGAGCCGGGTTGATGGCGTATCCGGTCGGCCCACCGAGCGAGGTGCCGATGACGATAACTAGCAGCGCGACGGGCAGTGCGCCGAGCGCGGCCAGTCCGCCACTCTCGCCCTGGCGCCCGCCACCGAACGCCAGAACGACGAAGACAAGCACGAATGTGCCGATGATCTCGGTTGTCAGGTTCCATCCGTAGGAGCGGATGGCCGGACCGGTCGAGAAGACGCCGAGTTTGTTGGCGGAGTTGGGCTCAGCGTCGAAGTGCTGTTTGTAGGCCAGCCAGCAAAAGACGGCTCCGATGAAGGCGCCGAGGAGCTGACCCGCGATGTAGGTGAGGACAGACAGGAAGTTCACGGGAACGCCCGAACCGAACTCCGTCGCACCCGATGTCACCAGGCCGAGGGTGACTGCCGGGTTAAGGTGTGCACCAGAGTTGTAGGCGACGATGACACCGGCGAAGACCGCGAAACCCCACCCGATGGTGACCATGAGGAATCCGCCGCCGAGGCCCTTGTTCTTGGCCAGCGCGACGTTGGCGACCACACCGGTTCCGAGGAGGACGAGTATCCCCGTGCCCAGCACTTCCGATAAGAATACGACTCCAATATTGTCCACGTTGACCTTTCTTGGTGAGGCTGAAGATGCCGGAGCGACCCAGAGCGGTGAGCGATCGGCGTTACCATAGCGCGGCGATTAACGCAGCGGAATGGGCCGGTGGACGCGTAATTCACCGCCCCTTACCGGCAGCGAGGGCAGCGCGTAGGTTGAGCCTAAAGTGCATAGCGCTCCACAACAGCCCGTCGACGGGCCGTCCAACCACCTCGATCGAAGGAAGAGACATGAAGAAACTCGTCAATGATCCCAAGAACGTCGTCGCTGAGGCCGTGGCCGGGTTCGGCGCGGCCCACGCCGATATCGTCCGGATTTCGACGGAACCGACCTACATCGTGCGCACGGAAGCTCCCGTTGCCGGGAAAGTGGGTCTGGTCAGCGGAGGAGGAAGCGGACACGAGCCACTTCACGGTGGGTTCGTCGGGTTCGGGATGCTGGACGCAGCCGTACCCGGGGCCGTTTTCACCTCACCGACACCCGACCCGATCCTCGCCGCGACGAAGGCGGTCGATGGGGGAGCGGGGGTGCTCCACATCGTCAAGAACTACACCGGGGACGTCTTGAATTTCGAGACCGCCGCCGACCTCGCCGCCGCGGACGGAATCGAGGTCCGCTCGGTAATCGTCAACGACGACGTCGCCGTGAAGGACTCGCTGTACACGGCCGGGCGACGTGGCGTGGCCGGAACGGTCTTGGTCGAGAAGATCGCTGGAGCGTCGGCTGAGCGCGGAGACGCCCTGGAGACCGTCGCCGCGATCGCAGAGAGGGTCATCTCCGGTGTGCGTTCGATGGGTGTGGCGCTGACGCCGTGCGTTGTTCCCCACGCCGGGGAAGGCAGCTTCACGCTCGCCGACGATGAGATCGAGATCGGGATCGGCATCCACGGCGAGCCGGGGCGCGCGCGGATCAAGCTGGAGCCGGCCGACGCCATCGTCGACCGGCTCCTCGGCCCTATCCTTGAGGACATCCCGTTCGTAGCCGGGGACGAGGTGCTGCTCTTCGTCAACGGAATGGGCGGCACACCGCAAATCGAGCTGTACATCGTGTTTCGACGGGCCGCCGAGGTGTTGGCCGAACAGGGGATCGAAGTATCCAGAACACTCGTCGGGAACTTTACGACGTCTCTCGAGATGCAGGGAACATCCATCACCGTGCTGAAACTCGATGACGAACTGACTGCCCTGTGGGATGCGCCGGTCCAGACGGCAGCGCTACGGTGGGGACGATAGGCCGGTAGAAGGAGATCCAATGAAGCTAGACGGCACGTGGGCGAAAGCCTGGATCAGGACCAGCGCGGCGGTAATGAATGAGCACCGTGTGGAATTGATTGATCTGGACCGTGAAATCGGCGATGGTGATCATGGCGAAAACATGGACCGCGGTTTCCAGGCGGTGCTGTTGAAACTCGATGACCTTTCGTCCGAGGCGAACCCCGGGGACGTCTTCAAACTCGTCGCAACCACGTTGATCTCAACCGTGGGCGGTGCGGCGGGTCCACTGTATGGAACAGCGTTCCTTAAGGCGGCCGTGGCCATCACCGGCTCGGCTGATCTTGACGGGGCCGCTCTAGTCGCATTCCTGGCGGCCGCGCGAGACGGCATCGTCCTGCGCGGCAAGGCGGAACCCGGAGACAAGACCATGGTCGATGCCTGGACTCCGGCGGTCGACGCCGCCGAAGCAGCCCGTGCCGACGGTGCGAACGACCTGGCGATTTTGATGGCGGCGGCAGCTGCCGCCGAGGCAGGGGCAGAGGCGACGGAACCCTGGGTTGCGCGCAAGGGACGGGCTAGCTACCTCGGCGAACGGGCCATCGGTCACCGCGACCCGGGAGCGCAGTCTTCGGCCCTGCTGTTGCGAGCAGCTGCCGACACCGCAGCGACCGCCTGAAATGACCGCCACAGAGGGGCTTGTCGGCCTCGTTTTCATCTCCCACAGCTCGAAGATCGCCGACGGTCTCCTCGATCTGGCAACCCAGATGGCACCCCAAACGAGGATGGTCCCGGCCGGTGGGACAGACGACGGGGGTATCGGCACGAGCTTCACGAAGGTGGTCAGCGGCATTGCACAGGCTGACGCCGGCGCCGGCGTCGTGCTCCTCTGCGACCTGGGCTCCGCGATCCTGACGGCCGAAACCGCGTTGGATTTCCTCGGAGACGCGGCGCGTGCCCGAGTACGAATCGTGGATGCGCCTCTGGTCGAGGGGGGTGTGGCTGCGGCCGTCGCCGCCGAGATTGGGGGAGACATCGAGTCTGTCGTGCGGGCCGCGCAATCCGCAGCCGGGGCCGTCTCCGCAGCTGGGGCGGAACCAGCGCTGCCGCCGGTGGTCACGCGAACCGTTACCCTGGTGAACAAGGATGGTCTGCATGCCCGACCGGCTGCTGACTTCGTGAAGCTCGCCAATACGTTCGAGGCACGAGTCACCGTGAACGGCAGGGATGCATCCAGTCTGCTCGCCGTGATGTCACTCGGACTCATCCGCGGCATGACCGCGAAGATCTCCTCCTCGGATGAGGCCGGAGCGGCAGCCGTAGCCGCTCTGGGAGACCTTCTGGAATCGGGCTTCGGAGAAGAATAGACGCAAAGCACACGCATCTGGTCGATTTTGAAACTCGGCGTAGTCTGAGCACATGGACAAAGACAGGGAACTGCCGGTGAGCAGTCCTACTCGCCACTCCGACCGAGTGGATCCGCGATTCGCGGATACGGACGTGCCGACCGATCTGAAGGAATGCCCGGTCTGTGGGCAGACCATGCGTGCACATTTGATCGAGCGCGGCGCCCATGACACTATCCTTACGTGCCCCGTGCCGCATCCGGGCGCGTGGGACCGGGACGCGTTCCTGCCCGTGAACGAATTCGGGATGGTCCTGCGCCCGCACGAACCGGAGAACACCGACAAGGAAATCGACCGCCCAGAATGAGTCCGGCGGCGGCGGTTCGGCTAACCGTCGCCAAATGTCTGCACAAGGGTCCTAATCCACCGCTGGACACATTCCGGCACGATGCGGGACGCTTCGGAAGTGATCCTATGCCTCACCTGATCAGGCGAAAGCATCGTCTAAGTGGGAACTGGACTTATCTGAAAGGGTCCTAATGGTTCCCGTTGCTGAGCCTGGGGGGGGTCTGCGCTGTGGTGATTTGAGGTTGATGTAGTCGGCGTGGTGTGCTCCAGCGGCGGCGGCGGCGTGCTGACTGACAGGGGAGTCGTGGCGCCAGTTACGGAACGACGGCTTATGGAAATCGCGGCGGGCCAGAACCAGTAGGTTGTAGCTATGCGTATCAGGGGGTTTCGAGGGGCGAGTGCGGTTCTGGCGGCGGGTTGTTTGGCGGTGGCGATGATCGGCTGTTCTGGGTCGGTACCGGAAGCTGGTGGACCAATTTCTGCGCCGACGATGACCGTAACCATAACTCCAACCCCGACGCCGATCCCTGAAACCGATACATGCGACAACGCTTTCACCGCTGACCTGAATTCGAAAATGGCGACGGACGGACTCACTTTCCGTGCTGACGGCCCCCGCGAAGAACTGGACTCATTGGTCGGAGCTGACGGTCTGCGATGTAAGTGGACGAAACCGCAGACGGACCTGACCGTTCGGTACGCGAACTGGACCCGGGATATGCCGGCTTGGGATGTTCTGAGAGCTCAGCTTCTGGCTGATGGGTATATCGAGACCGGCCCGCGGTCGGTTAGCCGGCCGATACCGGAGTTCGACTCCGCGTACCGCTACCGCGACGGCGTCATCCACTACGCGAGCCCAGCCCGTTTCATCGGGTGGATAACTGCACTGCAGTAGGCGCTCGCGGATGGTGCCCACGAGCAGAACGAACGTGTTGCGCATGGCGGGTTTCGGCCAAAGCGGGAACTGGACTTATCCGAAAGGGTCCTAATCCTTCACGGAACTGAGCCTGGGCGAGGGCCGGAGCTGTGATGATTTGAGGTTGATGTAGTCGGCGTGTGGTGCTCCGGCGGCGGCGGCGTGCTGGTGGATTATCTCGCTGCTATATCCCAGGGAAATGGCCAAGGCGGTGGGATTGAGCTCTCTGGCGAGGTCGCGCAGGGCGGTGTTTCTGACGCCGTTGAGGTCGATTCCCCAGCTGCGAAGTCGGTTCAGCATGTTTTCTGGATGGGTGTGTTGGCCAGGCAGGTAGCCGGGAAAGAGCCAAGGGCTGTCGGTGTTGACAGTTTGCTGGTTGGGGCGGTTGTGGACGTAGTCCCAGAAGGTTGCCGCGACTTGTGCGGGCAGTAGGGCTGGCACCGATCCCAGACGCAGGTATAGGCCATCGGGTCGCGCTTCGAGGGCGCTGGTTTTCAGGGCTGCGATCTTTCCGACCGGGTGTGCGTAAAGCAGCAGGATAAGTGCGGCGACGCGGTCTGCAGCGGGCATTTCTCCGGTGGTGAGGCAGGCGCGGATGTGGTCGATTCTGGCTGCCTGCGTCAGGATCGGGGTCGATTGTGCTTCACGACGGGGGACCCGGACTTTCGCGATCTCGTGTGATGTGACGAGCGAGGCGATGAAGGTGTTGATGGCATGGCGAGTGGATGGTCCGGAGGCGAGGTAGTCGTCGAGGTGCGATTGACGGATATCGGTGTAGGTGGTGTCGTGCTCGGATAGGAGCCAGGCGAGGAATCGTCCTGACTCGGTGATTTCCTGCTTCGCTGACCGGACGGCGAAGTTCATGTTCGTGCCGGGCAACGACTTCGCCCGGAGTCGTTTCAAGTGATGCCACCGGCCGAAGCGTTCGATCGGTCCTTGGATCTCGCGATGGTCAGCAAGAGACACGATTCTCTTCTCGAGCCAGCGTTCGAACGCCGCCAGTTGGCGGTCCCGGGGCGGCAGCATGCCGTGATGGGTGAGTGTTTCGCGAAGGTGTTCGACGGCGTTGGATGCGGGTAGGGCGTCGAAGGCCTCGTGGCTGATGGCCAGTTCCCTGGTGCCCAGTCGGGTGAGGAGGGCACTGGCACCGATGCCGCGTTTCCAGGTATAGATGCTCTCGGGTCGCTCGGCATTGGCGAAGACAGCGACGAGGCGTTTGAGCCGGAGGTCCGGGGGAGTGTTGGGTTGGAGGGTTGCGGTGAGGTCGGCGCGGAGGACGCAGCGGATGCAGTTGCCGTTACGAAATCGTTCGGCTTCATCGCCGCAGGTGTCGCAGTGCAGGAGTGTGGCGATGCCGGCGCAGTCACGGCAGGTGTTCGCGCCGTCCGCGTCTTTGCCAGGGAGCAGGCGTGTGTCGCCGCAGGTAGCGCAAGGGCCGCGGGTGTGTGTGGCTGTGGTGAAGCAGATCCCGCAAATGGCGCCGTCGGGCCAGTGCACTCGAATCTTCGCGACCAGACCACCGCAGCGGTCGCAGTGCAGGGTGCCTGGGGTTCAGGGGCGTCCGCGGGTGCGGTGCTCAGTCGTCATCGTCGAGGATGCGGGCGCGGACGGGTTTGTATGCGTCGGCGAAGTTGACGATGTTCTCGCCGGAGGCGATTGTTCGTTCTTGGCGTTGGCTCTTGGCGTTCGCTGCGGTGAAGGTGACGAGCTCGTTCGCCTCAACGTTGAAGATGTCGCAGAGAGCGGTCAGGACTTTGAAGGAGATCCGCTCGGGATCCTGGGCGACGAGTCGATAGATCTGCGACTCCGAGAGCGTGATGCCGCGTTCTCGGAGCGGGGCGACGAGTTCTCGGCTGTTCTTCATGCCGTGGCGCGCCATGAGCTCGCGTGCGCGCCAGCGGTACTCGATTTCTCGTTTCATGATTTTTCCTCCCACGGGGTGCTGTTGGTGGTCGCGTTGATCGTGCGCTCGAGGACGCGGTTCAACGCCCGGGTTTGGTAGTCGCTGGAGACTGCCGTGTAAATGGATGTGGTCGACGCATGGAGGTGGCCAACTTGTTGTTGGACGAACGTGTGCTCGAAGCCATAGAACTCGAACAGGTGGGTGACGTAGGACCGGCGAAGGGAATGCATGTCCAGGCCGGCCGGGAAGCCCAGCTCGTTGACGTAGGCGCGGAAGCGTCGCCGTAGATTCGACTTCGGCACGACGAGGCCCTGGCTGGTGGGGAACAGGTCGGTCGGTTGAGCGGCAAGGTGAGGCAGTCCGGTGCGGATCCACCGGTGAACGGCCTCAGGCGACCACTCGAACACGGTGAGAACGGAGCGGCGCTCGGGCGCATACCCTTTCTGGGCCTTCCCGTAACGGACGTGGAGGACACCGAAGTCGCCGAACTGGGGCGAGTGCGGGTTGCGGGAGAAATCGACCAGCTGCAGGTGGGTCACCTCGTTGGCGCGAAGTCCCCCAGCGTAGGCGGTCTTGAACGCGATGGCATCGCGGTAGGCGGCGATGGCGCTCTTGCGTCCCGAGTTGATGACACGCTCGACCTCGATGTCGGCGAGATCGAAGAAGTCCTGCAGCTCACGACGCGAAAACGGGCGTTTCGTTGCCCGCTGTTCATTCTGTTGCGTGTGGGTGGCCCGGTTGAAGTCGGTGATGATCTGAGTGACGGGCCGGCCAAAGGTACGTCCGCGGACTTCGCTCCAGTCGTAGGCCGGATCGGTGAGGAAGTCGCAAAACAGTTTGAGGTTGGTTCGATACGCCCGGACGGTGGCCTGGGACAGGTTTGATACCGAGCGCGTGTAAGCGAAGTAGTCCTCGACGTCCGCGAACGTCCATTCCCACGGGAAGTGCCCGGTGAAGTCCGCGAACCGACGGATCGTTCGTTCGCGGCCAGAAATGGTCTCGTGCCGGAAATTGCGGGAGAGCTGTTGGCGGCGCCAGCTGTCGACCATCTCGGTGAAAACTGCATCCGGGCTGGTCGCCTCGGGGCGCAGAGGCAGATGGGTTACTCGGCCCAATGCAACGCTCATAAGCCCACTCAACCTGTCTGCAAATTATGCTCTTTAAAAGCAAAACATGCAAAGCACGCGACGTTAAACCGCGGAAATACGGGGATCCCGAGAGGATATGTGCCGCGAAATTCCCCACGTTGAATCAGAGCGCTCAGACCTTGACCAGTGCAGATATAGCGCCCCACATCTCAGAGAAACAGCAGAAGTCCCTGACGCGACCAGCGCTCCGGCGGACAAATACCAGGGGAGTCCTATTCTGCAATTCCTGCAATAGGTCCATTACGCGCTGACATAATGTGCATTATCGGTCAACCAGTGAAGAGGTCTGGACGTGTTGGCCGGACTCGACTACTTTGTGCGGCACGGCACGTTCCCAGAATCCAAGAGGCAGCTGAAATGCCCACTACCGTTACGGCCTTCGATCTGTCGTTGGATTAGAGAGCGCTCAGCACGTCAGAAATCAACGGTGTGCGCCTGGCCATTGCTGGCACCGGCCTGTTGGCCCTGGTCGTCGGCGTCCTGATCCTGTCCTGGACGGACGCCACCGTCGCCTCCCTCAAGATCCTGTTCGGCCTGTACTTTTTGATCAGCGGCATCGTTCACGTAGGCCGAGGATTATTCACACAGGGTGCGTCCGGCGGTAGCCGGGTTGTGAACATCCTGCTCGGCGTGCTGCTGATCGTGGGCGGTATCGTGGCAATCAGAATCCCTTTGGACACCCTGACAGTGCTCGGGATGCTTATCGGGAGCTGTTGGATCGTGGAAGGTGTGGCCGGATTGGTCGAGACGGCCCCGGACTCCAGCAGGTGGTTCGGTGCGGTCTTCGGCGCCATCGCCGTCGTGACCGGCGTCGTGGTGCTCTTCTCCCCCGTCGAGTCGGTCACCATTCTGGTCACGATCGGCGGAGTGTTCCTCGTTCTGTCCGGGATCATCCAACTGGCGCAGGCCTTTATGTTCGGCCAAGGTCGGTCGGCGACACTCGATACGGCGTAGCCGCTCGGCGCGGCCGCACGGCATTCGCCAGGCCGCACTGCACGTGCTGCCCGCGACGTCAGTTTAGACTGGCGGCTTCGCCGACGTAGTCCGCGATGTCCCCGACGTACCTGGTGTTGTTCTCCGGCACGGCCTCGACGGCCGCCAACGCAACCTCGGCGCCGAATTCGCTGACGTTGTACAGCCGGCCGGCGGCATCCTTACGCGCGGTCATGGTGCCCGGGCTGGCTCGCTCGAGCAGGACGGCGGTGACCGTGCCCTCAATGATGTCGCCGGAGACAACGACGAAACCGATGCCGGCCTCGGCAAACTCGGGGATGAGGGCGCGCAGTGCGTCCTCGCCGGCGCGCTTGCTCCGGGCGACCGGCTCGTATTCGGCCATGGTGGTCGTGGTCTCGACAAAGTGGGCCTGGTGGCTGGTGACGAACACCACGCGGGCACCCGGAGCGAGCAAGGGCCGTGCCGCGTGCAGCAGGTTGACCTGGGCGTCCCGGTTCAGCTGCATGGCGTAATCCTCGGCCATGCCGCTTTCCATGCCACCGGAGGCGTTCATGACGAGGATGTCGAGGCCGCCGAACTCCGCACGGATGGTTTCGAACATGGACTCGACGGATGCAGCATCCGTCAGATCTGCGCCGACCGTGATTGCCGTGCCACCTGCGGCGCGGATCGCATCGGCGACCTTGATCGCCCGTGCCTCCTTGTTACGGAAGTTGATCGCGACGCTGGCGCCCGCCTCGGCGAGGAGGCCGACGGTGGCCGCTCCGACACCACGGGACGACCCCGTGACCAGGGCGCGTTTGCCGATGAGAGAGCCGGCGTCGAGGGGATTTTTGGGTGCAGTAGTCACAACGCCCAACCCTACCAACATGAGCGGCGGGACTCAGCCTCGGCCAGTCTCGACTCCGGCCAACGAGCAGGTGATAGCTTCGATAGGGAAACGTCACGTGAGAGGCTCCAAAATTGATGGCTGACCTGACCGACTACTTGTGGATCGTGTGGCTCGTCTTCATCCTCGTCTGCGTGATCATCGAGCTGCTGTCGCTCGAGTTCACCTTTCTGATGATTGCTGTCGGAAGCCTGGCCGGCCTGGGGGCGAACCTGCTGGGAGCCGTGTGGTGGCTCCAGATCGTCACGGCCGCCGTGGTATCCGTGCTCCTCATCCTGCTCATACGCCCGGTTCTCCTGCGGCTGATGAGGAAGGGTGCCGATCACACACCGAGCAATGTCGCCGCACTGCTCGGCATGACCGCACAAGTACTGTCCACCGTTCGCCCCTCGGGTGGAATGGTCAAACTGGCCAACGGCGAAACCTGGACAGCCCGCCTCTCCCCCGACACCGACACGCAATCCGCCGAACCCGGTGAGATTGTTCGCGTGACCGCGATCGAAGGCTCCACCGCCGTCGTTCATCCCTCGGAAAGGAACATCACATAGTGCTCTCCACCGGTGAATTCATTGGGCAAATCTTCATTGCCGCCCTCCTCTTGGTACTCGGGGTGTTCGTCGTCGTCGTTCTAGTCCGGGCCATCAAGATCATCCCGCAGGCCAACGCCGGCGTCGTCGAGCGTCTGGGCAAGTATCACAAGACGCTCGAGCCGGGCCTGAACATCCTGGTTCCCTTCATCGACCGGGTGCGACCCTTGTTGGACATGCGCGAACAGGTCGTTTCCTTCCCCCCGCAGCCGGTGATCACGGAGGACAATCTCGTGGTGTCCATTGACACCGTGGTCTATTTTCAGGTCACGGATGCACGTGCCGCCACCTACGAAATCGCGAATTACCTGGGCGCGGTCGAGCAGCTCACGACGACGACCCTGCGCAATGTGGTCGGTGGCCTCAACCTTGAAGAGGCGCTGACCAGCCGCGACAATATCAACGGGCAACTACGGATCGTGCTGGACGAGGCGACCGGCAAGTGGGGTATCCGAGTCGGACGGGTGGAGCTGAAGGCGATCGACCCGCCCCTGTCCATCCAGGATTCGATGGAGAAGCAGATGCGCGCCGAGCGTGACCGCCGCGCGGTCATCCTGACCGCCGAGGGCACGAAGCAGTCGGCGATTCTGACGGCCGAGGGAGCTCGGCAGGCCGCCATCCTGTCGGCGGAGGGTGACGCGAAGGCAGCCGTTCTGCGCGCCCAGGGTGAGGCGGAGGCCATCACCACGGTATTCAGGGCGATCCACGACGGTGACCCGGATCCGAAGCTCCTGGCCTATCAGTACCTTCTGACCCTCCCCAAGCTCGCGGAGGGCAGTGCGAACAAGTTGTGGATCGTGCCCAGCGAACTCACCGCCGCGATGAACGGCATCGGGGCGGCGTTCGGCCATGCCGTCGGCGGCTCGGCCGCCCCCGCGCAGACCGCGCAGACCGGGCAGGCCGGGCCGGCCGGCCGGTCCCCCGCCGTCCCGGAGGCGTAGGCGGCGATGTACCTCGAGGGGGTCGGGCCGCGCGTTTTCGCCCATCGCGGCCTCTCCCTTGATGCACCGGAGAACACCCTGCTGGCGTTCCGGCACGCGCTCGCGGTCGGCGCGACCCACATCGAGACGGATGTCCACGCCACGGACGACGGAATCGCCGTGCTCAGCCACGACGCTGAACACGATGTGGCCGGAACCCGCATCCGCCTCGATCAGCTCACCATGGGCGAGCTGCGCCGGGTCGGACTCGGTCAGGGGCAATCCTTCGCGTCCCTTCGCGAGGGACTTGACGTCTTCCCGGAGGCCCGGTTCAACATCGACGTCAAATCATTGGCCGCCGTCGAGGCCACGGCCGCGGCGGTCCGGGACGCCGGCGCCATCGACCGGGTGCTGATCACCTCTTTCTCCGAGAACCGCCGTCGCCGCACGGCTGCGCTGCTCCCCGGGGTGGCCACATCGGCATCCGCGTCGGTCTTGATGCGCGCCGTTTTGGCCGCCGAACTGGGCCTTGCCGCTCCGGTTCGGCACTCCCTGAGGAACTTTGCCGCCGTGCAGGTGCCGGAGTCGGTTCGTTTCCTTCGCATCCTCACTCCCCGCTTCATTCGCGGCATACACGCGGCCGAGGTGGAGGTGCATGTCTGGACCATCAACGATGCGGAGTCCATGATCCGGCTCCTGGACCTCGGTGTCGACGGGATCGTCACCGACCGGTGCGACCTGGCCGTGGCGATCATCGCGGCGCGAGCCTGAGAGTTCGCTCCGAGAAGTCACATAACGGAAAGATAACGTCCAGCTTGATGGTTTATACCTAGAAGTTGTATCGCGAGAGGAGACCATACGATGGCGGATCGCAGTTTGCGTGGCATGAGGTTAGGCGCACAAAGCCTTCAGAGCGAAGAGGGCGTAACCTTTTCACCACGAGTTAGTCACACGTATCTGTGTGCGACGTGCGCACGGGAGACGGTCATGATCTTCTCGGCAGAGGCGGAAGCTCCTGACGAATGGGAATGTCGCTTCTGTTCACAGACAGCAACCCGGTTGGTTGACTCCAAACCGGTGATAGTGGACCATTCCGACGAGAAAGTACCGCGTACGCATTGGGACATGCTCCTGGAGCGACGCACCCGCGCCGAGCTCGAGGAACTCCTTGAGGAACGGCTGACGTTCCTGCGGGAGCGTCGCGGCCAGCAGAAGATCGACGCCTGATCGGCCCTTTTTCGCGCTGCCTGAACTGATCAGGATCGCACGCTACGCGCCCGATTCCAACGGGCGCGTAGCGTGTTACGAGAGCACAGTACAAACCCGGCAAGGCCGAGGCCGCACACCAGCCACTCGATTACCCGTCCCGCAGCCATCGCCGGGGTGACCGTGTCGCTCAGGGGAACTGACTGCACCATCGCTCCGGGCAGCCAGGTCGGCAGACTGTCGAGCGTGGCACCATCCGGCGTGATGATGGCGCTGGTGCCCACGGTGGAGATATTCACGACCGTGCGCCCGGCTTCGATGGCTCGGAGTCGTGCGATGGCCAACTGCTGCACGCTCTCGTCGGTGCGGCCGAAGTCGGCGTTGTTCGTCTGGGCAAGGATGATCTCGGCTTTGTCGTCGACCATTTCCTGAACGAGCTGGTCGTCGGCGATATCGAAGCAGATGGCGAGTCCCGCCACGATCCCGTTGATGTCGAAAACGTTGTCCCGGGTGCCGATGGAGTAGTCGCGCGCGACCAGGTCGATCAGCTCGGGAGCAAATGGCCGCCAGAACGCACGGTCCGGCATGTACTCCGCGAAGGGCACCGGATGCACCTTGTCGTAGATGTCGACGGCGCCCTCTCCCTCCTGCCACAGCAGAGAACTGTTGTAGATCTTGTTGTTCCGCTGCGTTATCGCTCCCGCGATGATCGGGACGCCCATCCGGTGGCTGAGGAAGTCCAGGTTCTTGGCGGCATCCGCTGAACGAAGGGGGTCGATGTCGCTGGCGTTCTCCGGCCACACGACGAAGTCGACCTCCTCGTCGATGACGGCCAAGGTCGCCGAAGTGTGGTCCGCCAGGATCTGCCCCGGTGAGTAGCGCGCGAACAGACCGGCATCCGATGCACCCTGGATGGCAGCCAGACGCACCTCCCCCGTCTGTACCGTCGGCCAGGCCGGTACGACCAATACGACCGCGATCGCCCCTGCGGCAATGCCTGAGCGCACGGTGAGTCGCACCGGGGTTTCGCGGAGCAACTGCAGAGCCAGGGCGCAAAGCCAGACCAGGACGAAGCTGAGCCCCGACATGCCGACCCAGGCCACCAGTGAATTGAACGGGCTCTCGGACTGGGAGATGGCCACCCTGCCCCAAGCGAATCCGCCATACGGCCATACCGAGGCGAGTGCTTCCCGCGCCGTCCACAGCCCAGCCACGACCACCGGCACCACGCCGAGGCGGCCCAGGCTGGTCGGCCACACCCGCGGCCCCGTTTCGAGCACGACACCGATCAGCGCCAGGCTGATACAGAAGAATATGGTTTGCAAGCCGGCCAGTGCCAGCCAGGGCACAGGTCCGAGATAGAGCGTCAGCCAGCTGATGTGAATCAACCAGAACGCTGATCCGGCCACCAACCCGATGAGCAGGCCGGACCAGAAACCACGCCCCAGTAAGGCGAAGAGCATCAGGAAGACTCCGACCAGGGCCAGAATCCACCACGACCGATCGGGAAACCCGGCGTCCAAGATCGCGCCGGCCGCCGCGGCGAGCAGCATAGCGGCCGGCAACGGGAGGGCCAATGGCCGAAGGGTCCCCGAGATCACGTCATCAGCCTAGGCGACTGACGAGTAGGCCACGATCCCACGGCGGATCGCATCCATGGCCTTGCGAGCGGTGCGGCCGACGGGGTCGTCGGCCACGACCGAGAGCTGATCCAGAAGGTCGATGGTCTGCTTCGTCCAGCGCACGAAGTCGCCCGCCGCCATCTCGGCCTCATCCAGGACGTCGATGAGCGAACCGGCTCGCGCCCACTTCCATATCGCCAGGCTGAGTCCCACCGCGAGGGGGTTGCTGCCGGGAAGCTTGTGATCGCGTTCGAGATCATCGAGGCGGCTCCACAACTCCTGGGTCTCGTGCAGGGCCTCGCGGAAGGCGCCCTTGGGCAGGTAGCGTTCGTCGATCAAACCCTCTTCGCGGCGGGGTTCGAAAACGAGAGCGCAGGCCATGGCAGCGAGACCCGCTGGGTCGAGGTCGTTCCACAGGCCCCGGCGCAGCGATTCCGCTACCAGGAGGTCACGGTCCGCGTAGATGCGCCGCAGGATCAGGCCGCTCGGGCTGAGCGTGACCGTGCCGTCGGGGTTCTCGAGGAGATAGCCGTAGCCCACGAGAACTTCGGTCACCCGGTCGAAGACGCGTGCGACGGCGCCGGTGCGTGTCGTAATCTGCTGGGTGAGGGTATCCGTGTCTCGCCTCAGCGTCCACCAGCGCTGTGCCCACCGTGCGTGCTGCTCGCGCTCAGGGCAGCTATGGCACGGATGCTCGCGCATGCGCTTACGCAGGTTGCCGAGTTCGCGCTGGCGGCGCTCGCGCGCCGCACGGGCGCCGGTCTCCCCCGCCGCATTTTGGCGCTCGACGTCGGTGAGATTGCGACGGATGGCGGAGTATTCGGTGAAGTCGCCCAGGTGGCAGACCATGGACTGCGCGAACCCGGTCAGTGACTCTTCCTGTTGGCGCACTCTGCGTGCCAGGTCGACGACCGCCCGATCGGCCTGGAACTGGGCAAACGAGGACTCGAGGACCTCACGCGTGCGTTCCCGACCGAACTGGTCGATCAGGTTGACGGCCATGTTGTAGGTCGGCTTAAAGCTGGAATTGAGCGGGTAGGTGCGTCGAGACGCGAGTGACGCCACCGTCTGAGGGTCGAGTCCGGAAGCCCACTGGATCACCGAGTGGCCCTCAATGTCAATGCCGCGCCGCCCGGCCCGACCGGTCAGCTGGGTGTACTCCCCCGGGGTGACCGGCACTCTCGCCTCGCCGTTGAACTTCTCGAGCTTGTCGAGCACCACCGTACGGGCCGGCATGTTGATGCCGAGCGCCAGGGTTTCCGTGGCGAAGACGGCCTTAAGGAGCTTCTTCTGGAACAGCTCCTCGACGACCTCCTTGAACGCCGGAAGCAGCCCGGCGTGGTGGGCGGCGACACCCCGCTCGAGGCCGTCGAGCCACTCGAAGTAGCCGAGCACGCCGAGGTCTTCGTCGAGCAGCGTACGGCAGCGCTCGTCGACGATCTGCCGGATCTCCTCGCGCTCCTGAGCGTCGGTCAAGCGCACGCCGGCCCGCAGTACCTGGCGGACCGCCTGGTCGCAGCCGACTCGGCTGAAGATGAAGAAGATCGCCGGGAGCAGGTGTTTGCCCTCGAGCAGCCGCACGATGTCGGAGCGGTCCATCCGCCCCGGTTCGAAACCGCCACGCGGCTGGGTCCCCCGGCCGCGGTCGCGGTCGCCGCCCCGGCGTCCGTTCGCCGAGCGGACGCCGGGTGCGCGCCCGCCCGACTGGGCCAGCCGCACCAGCTCCGGGTTCACCCGGTGGGTCCCGGCCAGGCCGGCTGCGTCAAAGAGGTCGATCATTTTGCTCTTGACCAGCACATGTTGTTCGAGCGGAACCGGCCTCTCTTCGGAGACGATGACATCCGTTTCGCCGCGGACGGCCTGCAGCCAGTCGCCGAATTCTTCGGCGTTTGAGACCGTGGCGCTGAGCGAGACCAGACGTACGTCCTGGGGCAGATGGATGATGACCTCTTCCCAGACGGCACCGCGGAACCGGTCGGCCAGGAAGTGGACCTCGTCCAACACGACGAAGGCAAGGTTTGTGAGGAGGTCCGAATCGGCGTAGAGCATGTTGCGCAGCACTTCGGTCGTCATGACCACGATGCGGGCCTGCGGGTTCACGTTCGTGTCGCCGGTGAGCAGGCCCACGGCATCCGCCCCGTATTCTGCGACGAGTTCCTGAAACTTTTGATTGCTCAGCGCCTTCATCGGGGCGGTGTAGAAGACCTTCTTCCGTGAGCTCTGCATTGCCAGATAGATCGCGAACTCGGCGATCAGGGTTTTGCCGGCACCCGTGGGCGCGGCCACGAGCACGCTGTTACCGTCCTCGAGAGACGCGCAAGCGGCCAGCTGGAAGGGATCCAGTCCGAAGCGGAGCCCGGTGCGGAATGACTCCAGGCGGGGCCGGCCGGCGCGGGCTCGGGAGGCGGCATAGCGTTCCGCGGGCGATTCAAGGTTGGTCATCGGATGCGCTCAGAGCGCCAACTCCTGTTCGAGGGAACGGGCGCGGCGGGCGGCACGTCGATCGTGGAGGAACGCGATTCCATAGGCGGCGAAGTAAAGCAGGACCATAGGGATGGCAAGAAGGAACATCGAGATCACGTCGGCAGCGGGGGTGGCGATCGCGGTAAACAGCGTGATCAACAGCACGGCGATCCGCCAGGATTTGATGATCGACTGAGCACTGATCACTCCGGCCAGGTTGAGCAGAACGATGAAGACGGGGAGCACGAATGCCACACCGATCGCGATCATGAGCTTCAACACGAAATCGAGGTAACTTTGCGCGACGATGAGAGCGGCGTCTTCCTTGGGTGCGAAACTCGTCATCAGTCCGACGATGTTCGGCAGAACGAACCATCCCGCGGCGCAGCCCGCCAGGAACAGCGGAATGGCGGTGAAGAGGAAGCCGAAGGTGTACTGCTTTTCGATGCGGGTGAGGCCGGGAACCAGGAACGCGAAGATCTGGAAGAGCCAGACCGGGCTGGACACGACGAGCCCCACGTAGAAGGCGATCTTCAACTTCAGGTCAAAGGCACTAGTGATGTCTGGGTAGTTCAGCTGAGCCGTGCGGTCCTGCGCCTCGATGATGGCGTAGATCGGCTCGCGCAGGGCGTCCCACACGAAATCGGACAGGAACCAGCCGACGATCGCACCAACCAGTATTCCTGCCGCAGCGAGGAAGAGACGCTTGCGCAGCTCTAGCAGATGTTGGCCCAGCGACATTTTTCCATCAGTGGCCGTGCGCCGAGGGATTCGCCCCGCCACGGGACTTACGATTTCGTCGTCGGGTCGGCTGTGCCGGCGGCCTTCGAAGAGTCGTCAGCGCTGCCGGTGGTTTCGGCGTCTTCTTTATCGCTCTTGATCTCGTTCTTGAAAATCTTCATGGACTGCCCGAGGCTGCGGGCGAGGCCGGGAAGCTTGGGCGCACCGAACAGAAGCAGAACGATGACGAGGATGATCAGGAAGTGCCATCCGGTCAGGTTGTTAAGCATCAGTATCTGTCCTCTGGGTCAATGGGCGAGTTATAAACAGTTTACCTCTGGCGATCGAGGAATCCCGCCGCCGCTGTCGACGTTGCGCCCGGTCACGCTGAACCAGTTCGAGAGCGCGGTAGAGGTCGGCGGGCTTTGTGAAGACGGCCGGTTGGAACCGGTCCGACGGCGGCATCTCCTGCCCCCGGGTGACGTCAGCGACAAGATCGCCGAGTTCTTGAAGGGCCTCCAGTGTGGCCATGACCTTCTTGAACAGGGCGAATCCGAACCAGGCCAGCATCGCGAGCAGGCCGAGCACCAGGCCGATCCAGATCAGTGCCCACGACCACCACGGCATCATCTACTCCCCCGCGTCTGTCGGTTCGGACTCGTCGTAGCGGGCCACGCCGGCGGCCGCCCACTCGCGCACGACCGCGCGCGCCTCGGCCGGGTCAACCACTTCCACGACTCCGGCGAGGCCGGTGACGAGGCGTTTGAGGCCGTGATAGTGAGCCACTTTGAGTGTCCTCCGCACGCGGTCCCCGTGTGCGCCGGGGGCGCCGTATGGTGCGTAGTCTGCGAGCAGCGGAACGGCAGACGTCGGGAGTTCAACCGTCACATCCTGGTCGGACGCGGAGCCCTCGAAGAGGGTCTCGGTCGGCACAGCATCGGCGGACCGGGGGTTGGTCGGCACGTCGGTCACGTGCAGATCGCTCATTCGGTCGAGGCGAAAGGTGCGGGCCGCTTCGCGGAGGTGGCACCAGCCGCGCAGGTACCAGTCCCGGTCCACAGACTGGATGCGCCACGGGTCAACCCGGCGCAGTTCATTCTCGCCGCGGGCATTCAGGTAGTCGAACTCGATCTGTACTCCGCCGCGGACCGCGGCTTGCACGACCGCAATGCTGCTGCGGGCATCCGTGCCGGAGACGGTAACTTGGCTGGGAGCCGCTGAGGCGCTGCGGGTGAGTTTCGCCATCAGCGACGCGATCGCGTCGACGTCGGCATTCTCCGGTAGCGACGACAGGTATTGAAGGCCGGCGATCAGCGCGGCGGCTTCTCGGGCGGAGAAGCGCGGCGAGTCGTCGATGGCCACGAGGTGGGTGAGCACGATGAGGTCGTTCGTTTCGAACTCGTCCCAATGGATATCGAACAGGTCGCCGTGCAGGTACTGGCGGGTTTCCCCGGGGATGCCGGAAACCGCGATGAGATTGACCGCGTCGCGCACCCGGTCAGGCGACACCCCGAAGTGCGCGGCGACGTCGGTCACGCTGATGCGGTCATGGTCCATCAGGAAGGGAACCAGCGCCAGGAGGAAGGTCAGCTTGTCGGATGCTCCGAGTGCCGGACCGCCGTTCATTCGTCGGCCGCCGTCGTGGTATCCGGGTGCGCATTCAGATCGAAATCGGTGTGGGCATCCCGCACGGTGATCAGGCGGGACCGGACCGCCGTGCGCAGGGCCGCGGGCGAGTGCACCAGAACCTCCGGGCCGTAGCCGGCGAGCTCGTCGGCGAACACGTTGAGATCGGTGAAGTTCAGGTGGAGAGCGGATGCGTCCGCGTTCGTTCGAATCTCTCCCGGGGCGACTCGTTTCGACAGTCTCACCGCGGCATCGCTGCCCGGCCGGGCGGCGATCACGGCGATGTTGGCGGTCCACAGCGCCTCGAGCTCGCTGAGCGCTTCCTGCCCCTGACCGTCACCGTGCGCCACGAACGAGGCTCCGGGGACCGTCACCACCGGGCCCACGATCCGGGAGAGCAGGTACGTGCGGGTTGCCGCAGCATCCTGGTCGGTGCCGAACAGGTGCCATCGTCCGTCGTGCAACACCATGGCGCGGGGCTCGACCTGACGGCGGTGCGCCGCCGCCTCGCCGGGCTTCAGATAGAGGAATGCCACAACCTGACCGCGATCCATTGCCTTGCTGAGCGGTTCGAAGGACGCCTCCCGCACGCGCAGGGACGGCGAGTAACCGAGCACGGGATCGCTCGAGTCGATGCCCAGCGCATGCAGTTTAGTCATCGCACGCCTGGACTCCGCAGACAGGGAGCCCTCCCGCCAGACCGTCGCGGCAAGCTTCAGCAACATGAGCTCGTCCGGACTGAAAGTCACGTCCACCGGAAGCTCGTAGAGTCCCTTGGGGATGCGGTAGCGCAAATGGTGGTTGCTCCCGGGATCGTCCGGCGGCTCAACCACCTCGAGCGGAATGCCCAGTTCGCGGATGTCGTCTTTGTCTCGTTCGAACTGCCGCTCCAGGCTCGCGTTGTCTCCGCCGGGGAGATAGCGCTGGCGGTACCCCTGCACGGTGGACAGAATATCGGCCTTGGTCAACCCGACTTCCGTTGCGATAAGCGCAAGTACCAGGCTGAACAGGCGTTCTTCTACCGAAACACGGCTGTTCTTTTCAATGGTGGACGGCACGCTGCGAGTCTATCCGCCGCTTGCAGGCCGAGACTTAGTTCACGCCGAGGATATCGACGACGAACACGAGCGTTGAGCCTGCGGGGATCTTCTGCGAGGCCTCATCACCATAAGCCTGATCGGCCGGGATGACGGCGATGACCTGCGAACCGACAGTCTGCCCGATGATGGCCTGGGCGAACCCGGGGATCAGCCCGCCCTCGGTCTTCGAACCGTCCACGATCAGGAACTCGGCCGGTTTCCCGGTCTGCCAGCTGGAATCGAAGACCGTGTTCTCGTTCCAGAGCACGCCCGTGTAGTGCAGGGTCGCAGTATCGCCTTCCGCGACCTGCTCGCCATCGCCCTTCTTGAGGACGCCGATCTGCAGCTCGGTCGGCGGCTCACTCGACGGAATGGTGAGGCCGGGGGTTCCATCAGTCGCAAGGACAACGGACGGAAGCCCGCTCGCGACCGACTGGTTGGCGCCGTTGGCCCGGAGCAGGTTGGCTCGCACGACGTCGATCACGAAGACCAGCGAGTCGTCGGCGCCGATGCCACTGTTGGGGTCTCCGCCGGCCGGACCGAGCCCGTCGTCCGGGGAGACGATGAGAGCCAGCCGGGATCCGACCTGGGCGCACTCCAGGCCCATCGCCAGGCCCGGGAGCGACTGTTCGTCGTCCAGGACGATGCTGGCCTGGTTAACCCCGTCGTACTCGCCCGCGCTGATCAACGCACCCGTCGTACCGTTGTAGAGGCTGAGGTCGAGCTTGACCAGCTGATCCGGGACGAGACCGGCACCCGTGCCGGCGATGATCTCACTGGCCTGGGTGGAGTCCGTCTTCAACGGGGTCGGGAAGTCCACCGTCGGCGCGGAGCCGAATTCGCCCGACACCGACACGAGCTTCGACGCTGCCCCCTTCGTGACCGGCGCCTGGCAGTCTGCGGCGTCCACGGGGGTGCTGCAGCCGGTGAGGACCGCGACCAGCAGGCCAGCGGAAGCGATGAGTGCAGGAGCTCTACGCACGGGATCTCATTTCAGTGTGGGGCAGGTGATTATGCGGGACAGGGGCAAATTCGGGGCCGGATGACAGGCCGAAACAATCCTAACGGGCGTTGGGTGCGAGGTCGTCGGGTTCGCCCGCGTCGAGCCCGCGAGCCTTCGAGATGGCCGCGCCTGTTTCGGCCATCCGCACGCGCTTGCGCATGACCTTCGAGCTGACACTGCGTTCGCCGAGGGCGCCCGGCGTCCAGGCCTCCACATCGGCATCGGAGAAGTCGGTCTTCGACGGACGGCGCTTCAATTCGGGAAGAATCGTGTCCGGGGCGAGACGGCGGGCCGTGATCAGGAAACCCGTGTGCCCGATCATCCGGTGATCGGGCCGCACGGCGAGACCCTCGACGTGCCACCCGCGAACCATGGTCTCGTTCGAGTCCGGGTTCGTGTAGAAAGCGGTCGCACGAATGGCCTCGGCCACCCGCGAGAGTTGGGTCACCGTGGCCACGTAGCAGAGCAGCACTCCGCCTGGCTTGAGCGCGTCCGAAACAGAGCGCAGGCACTCCCAGGGCGCGAGCATGTCGAGCACGACCCGGTCCACGCTCTGGGCCGGCATCGTGTCGGGGAGGGTATCGGCGAGGTCGCCGAGCGTGATGCTCCAGTTGGCGGGATCAGACCCGAGAAAGGTCGCGATATTGTCACGGGCGACATCCGCGAACTCGCTGCGGCGTTCGAATGAGGCCAGCCTCCCGGCGGGGCCGATGGCGCGCAGCAGCCAGAGCGACAGGGCGCCGGAACCGACGCCGGCCTCCACCACAGTCGCCCCCGGGAAGATATCGGCCTGCGCGATGATCTGGGCGGCGTCCTTGGGATAGATGATGGCAGCGCCTCGCGGCATCGACATCACGAAGTCGTTCAGCAACGGCCGCAAGGCGAGGTGCTCCACGCCGACGTTGTTCGTGACGACCGAGCCGTCCGGGACACCGATGACGTCATCGTGCGCCAGGATTCCCCGGTGGGTGTGTAAGACCTTGCCTGGTTCCAGGGTGATCGTGTTCAGTTTGTTCTTGGGTCCGGTCAGCTGTACCCGGTCGCCGATCCGGAAGGGTCCACTGTTTTGGATGACCTGATTGTCGCTCATGCGTGCGTTACGTCCTTGCTCTCGGGTCAGTGTGGGTCGGTCGGGGCCGGCTTGCGGCCGAGGGATCCGCGACGGGCGGTGTACAGCGAGGTGAAACCGTGCAGAGTGCGACCGGCGAGGGTCGGCCAGAGCTCGTAGTGCGCACTCTCGGGCAGGGAGACCATGTGCGGGACGCCGACGACGACGGCCCCGGATGCCACGGCGGCCGCGATGCCCGGAATGGAGTCCTCGACCGCGATGCAGTGCTCGGGGTCGACGCCGAGCAGCCCGGCAGCCGTCAGGTACGCCTCTGGATGCGGCTTGCTGTTCGTGACCATATCGCCGGCGATAATGGTGTCGAAGGCGGTGAATCCGACAAGTTCGGCGATCTGTCGTGCCATCCGCTGCTGTGACATGGTGACCAGCGCCATGGGGACGCCGGCGGTCTTGAGCTCGGCGAGCAGCTCGAGCGCGCCGGGCCGCCATGGGGCACCGCAGGTTCTCAGGAGTTCCTGGACACGGCTGGTGAGCCGGTGCACGATGGCGTCGCCGGCCAGATCGACGCCCCGATCCTGCAGGATGACCGCGGAACCCTCGAGGCCGGAGCCGACCAGCAGCATGGCGTCGCTGTGGGACCAGACGCCGCCGAAGGACTCGACCAGTTCCGTCTCGGCCCGCATCCAGTACGGCTCGGAGTCCACGATGGTGCCGTCCATGTCCCAGAGCACGGCCGCAGGCAGGGGGGAATTGATTCGGATCGCGTTCACGGAGTTCAAGTGTAGGGGGCACCGCCTATCCTTGATGGATGGTGCGCCGTGCGGGGCACCCCGTCGAAAGAGGTTTCGGACAGTGACAGAGGCTAATGGGTTCCTCAACGGTCGCCTCCTGGTGGTGGCGTTCGAGGGTTGGAACGACGCCGGCGAGGCGGCGACCGGCGCCGTGGGCACCCTGAAGGATCTGCTGGATGTATCCCCGGTCGCGGAGATCGACCCAGAGATCTACTTCGACTATCAGTTCAACCGGCCCACCATTTCGGCCGGCGGCGAAGACGGCCGGCGCAAACTGGAGTGGCCGGGTGCGGTACTCTACGGACCGACGACCCCCGCCAAGGCCGGGGCTTCCCTGGCCGACGACGCCCAGCTGCGCGTCAGCGGCACGAACGCCGGAAACATCTATCTGCTCCTTGGAACGGAACCGTCCCGCAGCTGGAAGGGATTCGCCGCAGAGATTCTCGACGCCGCCCTCGCCGCGGATGTCGGCGGCATCGTCTTCCTCGGGGCGATGCTGGCCGACGTTCCTCACACCCGGCCTATCTCCATCTTCGTCTCCAGCGACAACCCGCAGGTACGAGCCGAACTTCAGGTTGAGCGCAGCACCTACGAAGGCCCCGTCGGCATCCTGAGCGTGCTCGCGATCGCCGCGGAGGAGGTCGGCATTCCGACCCTGTCGATCTGGGCGTCCGTCCCCCACTACGTGCACAATGCGCCGTCGCCGAAGGCGATGCTGGCACTGATCGACAAGCTTGAGGAAGTCATCGATGTCGTCATCCCGCGCGGCGACCTGGTGAGCGAGGCCGATGAATGGCAAAGCGGCATCGACACGCTGGCGGCCGAGGACGACGAGATGGCGGCCTATATCGGGCAGCTCGAACAGGCTCGCGACACGGTCGATTCCCCGGAGGCCAGCGGCGAAGCGATCGCCCAAGAATTCGAGAAATACCTGCGCAAGCGCGGCGATGGCCGGGACGGCCCCGGCGAGGGGCGCCCGCCGACCGACTCGCCCCGCCAGCCCTAAAGAGCCACGCCGAGCAGCGCGTCGACCGCGCGGGCCAGCAGTGCCGGATCGTCGACTCTGTCGGAGTCGGCTGCGGCGGCATCCACGACCGCCAGCGCGCTCGGGGTGTCGAGGTCGGCGGCGAGGGCGGCCCGCAGCCGTTCGATGACCGCGTGCGTGTCGAGGGTTCCGGCCGTGCCCGCTGTCCCGAAGGCGGCGGTCCAGGTCGCGAGGCGGGCCACCGCCGCCCGAAGGTGCGCGTTCGTCCACTCCCAATCGGCGCGGTAGTGCTGGTCGAGCAGGGCCAGGCGGATTGCTCGCGGGTCGGTTCCCGCGGTGCGCAGTTTGGACACGAGCACCAGATTTCCGAGCGACTTGCTCATCTTCTCGCCCTGATAGGCCACCATGCCGGTGTGGCTGTAGACGCCGGCCAGCGGATGCCCGGATAGGGCTGCCGCGTGCCCCGCACTCATGTCGTGGTGCGGGAAGATCAGATCGCTGCCGCCGCCCTGCACCGTGAAGTCCGTGCCGAGTTCCTTCAGTGCGATGACCGAACACTCAATGTGCCAGCCCGGACGGCCGGCGCCGACGCGCGACGCCCAGGACGGTTCCCCGGGGCGGGCCGAGCGCCAGAGCAGCGGGTCGAGGACGTCCCGCTTGCCGGGACGGGCCGGGTCTCCCCCGCGTTCGGAGAACAGGGTGAGCATGGCCTCGGCGTCGAGATTGCTCTCGTCGCCGAGCGTCCACGAGGTCGCGCGCTGCGCGGCCTCAATGTCGAAGTAGATGTCGGAACCGGCGGCCGCCGTCGGCTCGGGCGCGCCTACGGCGGCCGCGTCCACGGGGACCGGGTACGCGAGGCCGGCATCCCAGAGCTGGGCCACGGCATCCGCAATCTCGTCGATGACCTCGGTGACGGCGACATAGTCGTTCGGCGGGATGATCCCCAGTGCCTCCATGTCGGTGCGGAAGAGGTTCACCTGCGACTCGGCGAGAACCTCCCAGTCGACGCCGGTGGCGGCGGCTCGCTCGAGGAGCGGGTCGTCGACATCCGTCACGTTCTGGGCGTAGTGCACCCGATAGCCGCCGTCCAGCCAGACCCGCTGCAGAGTGTCGAAGGCCAGGTAGGTGGCCGCATGGCCGAGGTGCGTGGCGTCGTAGGGGGTGATCCCACACACGTACAGCCGGGCGACGTCAGTGGGTTTGGCCTCGATCAGGGCCGCGGTGGCGGTATCGTGCAGCCAGGGTGCGCCGGACTGACCGGGGAGTTGCGGAATTTCGGGTCGTCGCCAGGCACGCATCTTCTCAGCCTAACTAGGCGGAGATGGTGTTCGTCACCAGCAGGCCGATCAGCACGAGGCCGAGCACGATGCGGTAGAACACGAACGGCAGGAAGCTACGTCTGGAGATGTAGCTCATGAAGAACTTGATCACGAACAGGGCGACGACGAAGCCGATGACCGTGGCCGCCAGGGTGTCCCACGGGCCGAAAATCTCCGGGGTGCAGTTTGTCGCACCCTCCAGGCACGGCTTGACGATCGATTTGTACACCTGGAACAGCCCGCTGCCGAGAACGGCCGGGATGGCGAGCAGGAAAGCGTAGCGGGCGGCGGCGGCGCGCTCGTACCCCATGAACAGGCCGGCGGTGATCGTGCCTCCCGAGCGGGATACGCCGGGGATCAACGCGAGGGCTTGGGCGAAGCCATAGACGATGCCATGGGGCACGGTGAGGTCGCCCAGCCGGCGGCGCTTGGCCCCGACGTAGTCGGCGATGCCGAGCAGGAGGCCGAAGCCGATCAGCACGCTGGCGGTAATCCACAGGTTGCGGAGCGAGGACTCGATCTGGTCCTGGAAGAGCAGGCCGAGCGCCACGATGGGCAGCGATCCGAGGATGATCAGCCAGCCCATCCGCGCGTCCGGGTCGGCGCGCGGAACCTTGCCGACGAGGGACTTGGACCACTGCCCGATGATGCGCACGATATCGCGCCAGAAGTAGATCACCACGGCAGCCTCGGTACCGATCTGGATGATCGCGGTGAAGCGGGCTCCCGGGTCACCTCCGGTTCCTAGGAATTCCCCGACGATACGGATGTGGGCGCTGGAGGAGACCGGGAGGAATTCGGTAAGTCCCTGCACGAGTCCCAGGATGAGTGCGTCGATGAAGTTCACGAAATGCCCTTTTGCTGTTCAGTAGTTCGAGAGCAGGTCGGTCAGGACCTGCCTGCCAAACACTAACGCGTCGAGAGGCACCCGTTCGTCGACCCCGTGGAACATCGCCGGGAAATCGAGGTCGGCGGGGAGCTTGAGCGGGGCAAAACCGTAACCCTTGATCCCGAGGGTGCTGAGGGCCTTGTTGTCCGTGCCGGCGGAGAGCAGGTAGGGCAGCACCGGAGCGCCCGGATCGTGTCGGCCAAGGGTCTCGACGACCGCGTCGACGAGGGGCCCGCCGAATTCTGTTTCGAGACCGATGTCGCGGTGCATGATCACGATCTCGATGTCGGGGCCGACCAGCGCGGCCACTTCGGCGAGTACGGAATCCTCGTCGCCGGGCAGGGTGCGGATGTCGATGAGCGCCTCGCCCCGGTCCGGGATGACGTTGTGCTTGTAACCGGCGTGCAGAACGGTGGGATTGGTCGTGGTGCGCAGGCTCGCTTGGATGAAGCCCGATGCCGTGCCAGTGGCGAGGGCCAGCTCGTCGGGACCAACACGTTGGGGGTCGACGTCGAGCACCCGTGCCAGCTCCGCCAACAGCTGGGTGGTGGTCTCGGTCAGACGGATCGGCCACTCGCGTCGGCCGACCTTGGCGACAGCCTCGGCGAGCCGGGTCACGGCGTTCCTACGGATCAGCCGGGACCCGTGGGCCGCCTCGCCCCGCGCCACAAGCTTGATCCAGATCAGCGCCTTCTCGCCCGTCTGGAGCAGGTAGGCACGCTGACCGCCGAGCGTGATCGAGTAGCCCCCGACCTCGCTGATGGCCTCGGTGGCGCCGTGGAAGAGCTCCGGACGGGTGTCGACGAGGTAGTGCGAGCCGAGCACTCCCCCGGCCTCCTCGTCGGCGAAGAACGCCACGATCAGTTCACGGGCCGGTTCCTGGCCGGAGCCGAGGATGTTTTGGAGCGACGCGAGCATCATGGCGTCCATGTTCTTCATGTCAACGGCTCCGCGGCCCCACAGGAGGCCGTCCTTGATCACGCCGGCGAACGGGTCCACCGACCAGGCCTCCGGGTCAGCGGGAACGACGTCGAGGTGGCCGTGGACTACCAGCGCCCCGCGGCTGCTGTCACGACCCGGAACGCGCACGACGACACTCGTGCGGCCCGGTTCTGAATCGAACAGCTGCGGGGCGAGGCCGAGGGACCGCAGGTTCGCCTCGACGTACTCGGCGGCATCCGTTTCGCCGTTCGAACGGCCCTCGCCATAGTTGGTCGTGTCGAAACGGATGAGGTCGCGAGCGATCGTGGCCGTGAGGTCCAGTGCAGCGTCGGCCGGCGTGTTGTCAGCAAAGGAAAGCATGCGTGTCACGCTACCGGGCCCCGCCGCCGGCGGGCGACGGTGGGCGCGGCTGGAGGGCCTCGAAATCCGTGCTAGATTACATATTCGGCGGCCGGGAACGGCCGCTGGAACACTCGGCCCGGGTGGCGGAATGGCAGACGCGCTAGCTTGAGGTGCTAGTGCCCTTATGGGCGTGGGGGTTCAAGTCCCCCCTCGGGCACATAAATTAGATTCGGATCATTCCGACTCGTCATGTGGAAATAGGTCGCGACAATCGATACCGGTTGCGCGGCCTATTTTTTTATGGTCGAACGTGTTTCCGGCCGGAACGCAGTCTCCTCGCCATCACCCCGTATCGGAGGTCCGCCGGCGGCAGCCTCACCGCCGACATGCTCGGCGCCGCCCGCTTTCCCCGCAGGCGATCGCCACTGAAGAACTGGTTGGTGCCACCTACTGTCAACCGATCATCGGCTCCTCTCCCGTGCGCGCCTGGATCGCACACCTCATGCCGGCGATCCTCGACGGGACCGTCGATCCCGGAGGGTCTTCGACCGCACGGTGAACTCCGACGCATCCCCGTCGCCAACCGTGACGGGGCAACCGCGAAGCCCTCACGATCATGATGGCCCTCTGACCGGCCGCGTCGCGGCCAGAGGTCAGCGACCAAGGGAAGATCGTAGGGGCTGTGCTCGCAGTTGCCCGAGGTCGCGGCTTGGCAGCCTATTCCTCAAATGTCACGTTGCCGCGGCAGGCTTCGCCCGGGCTGGGCACCAGATCCTTGAAGCCGTGGCTGACGAACCGCCCGTAGCTCTGCACGCGCCCGTCCGTGACGAAGTCGTCGTTGAATTGGGGCGGCTGGTTTTCCTCAGCATCGGGGAGGTCCCGGCCCGAATAGGCGCACGCCGAATTCGCGTTCGTTGCGCCCGGGACCGGACTGCCATTGCCACTGGTCTCGCCAGCCTGAGCCGAAGTGGCGCCGACGAAAACAAGTCCGAGTGCGACAACGCACCCCAGTACCATGCGTTTCATGAGTAATCCTCTCAACAAGGGACGACCCGCCTGGCATCGGGTGAGCCAGCGTCCCGCCCCACCTTTGCGGAAGATACTCCTCGGTGGCTATCTGGGCAACGGGCGTAAGACACATTCGGAGAGCCATCCATGACCGCGCGAACCGCTTGTTCCCCTCAGGCAGGCCAAGAGCCGCAGCCGCATCCGACTTCGAGGAGACGGTCGACGGGCTTCGGCCGCAATTTCTCGGCCAGGAGCCGGTATTAGTTCTCCTGCACCTCGTCAGGGATGTACCGGGTCGCGGAAAGCACGGGCGGAGGTAGATCATCGACGGCCCGAGCACCCACTCGTGGAAGGCATCCGACACGTCGTCGTGTCGGTGGATCGCTTGGGCGTCGAACCGCCGCGCGGGGCTAGACCGCTTCGGTGAGGGCTCCGGAGAGAACCTCGTCCAAAGCCAGGACGGTGTCTTCCGGTGATGTGCCGAGCGCCAGCGCCAGCTCAGACTCGAGGAGTTGACGGGATTTGGCGAGCATCCGCTTCTCACCGGCGGACACGCCGCCGTCCTGTTCGCGGCGCCACAGGTCCCGGACGACTTCGGCGACGCGCGTCACGCTGTCACTCGCCATCTTCTCTTGATTCGCTTTGAACCGGCGGCTCCAGTTCGTTGCTTCCTCCGTGAACGGCTCGCGTAGGACCTTGTAGACCTCTTCCAGCCCAGCGGCATCGATGACGTCACGCACTCCAACAAGCCCCGCATTCGCGATGGGAAGTTGGATTGTGAGCTGCGACGAATGCACGCGCAGCGTCATCGCCGGCTGGGCGACGCCCTTCAGCGTTATGGTGGAGAGCTCGGTAAGGGTGACCGCACCGTGGTGCGGATAGACGAGGGTTTCCCCAACGATGAACTTCAAACTGACTCGATTCAGATCGTGCTGCATGCGGCGTCCCGGTGGCGCCGACTAGCCGAATTCCCGGCGGCCAACCTGTCAATCGTGCCACAGTCCCCTGAACGTTCACCTTGCGGCAGCAAGCGTGGCGCGGCGTACTACCCGGCCGATGGCTGCTGCTGGGTGATGCAGTGGATGCCGCCGCCGCGCGCGAACAACGGCCGCGCCTCGACCGACACGACCGTTCGGCCCGGATACGCCGCGGCCAGGATCTCCCGGGCGACCTGGTCGGCCCGTTCCTCGCCGAAGCCGCAGGCGATCACGCCGCCGTTGACGACGAGGTGGTTGACGTAGTTGTAGTCCACGAAGCCGTCCTCGTCCGTGAGTGCGGCCGGTGCCGGCAGGTCGACGATGGTGAACGGCCGGCCCGCCGCATCCGTCTCCTCGGCGAGAACGGCGCGGAGCTGCCTGGTCACGGCATAGTCCGGGTGGGCCGGGTCGTTCTGCGCGTGTATCAACACCGTTCCGGGCGACGGGAGGGCGGCCACCATATCGACGTGGCCGCGGGTTCCGTAGCGCTGCTGGTCCCGGCTCAGGCCGCGCGGCAGCCAGACCAGGCGGGTGGCGCCGAGGGTACGGGCGAACTCGGCCTCGATCCTCGCCCGGTCGACGTAGGGGTTCCGGCCCGGATCCAGTTGAACGGTCTGCGTGGCCAGCACCGTTCCCGCGCCGTCGACGTGAATGCCGCCGCCCTCGTTCACGAGCACCGAGGAGATCGCACTCGCGCCAGAGGCGGCGGTGACGAGCCTGCCTACCTCCATGTCTTTGCCCCAGCGCGCCCAATCCTGGGCACCCCAACCGTTGAATGCCCAGTCCACCGCCCCCAGCTGCCCGTCATCACCCAGCACGAAGGACGGGCCGATGTCGCGCATCCAGGCGTCGTCAAGTGGTGCCTCGATGATTTCGATTTCCGCGGAGAGGTACCGCCGAGCGGTCGCCACCTCGGCCGGGTCGACGACCATGGTGACGGGTTCGAATTCGAGGACCGCGTGGGCAACCGCGGTCCAGGTGCCGCGCGCCTCGTCGGCGGAATACGCATCCGTGCCGAGCGTGTAGCCGTCCACCGGGAATGCCATCCAGACCCGGTCCTGCGGCGCGGTCTCCGCCGGCATCAGCCAGGTCACGACTCCCCCGACGTCACCATCGCACCGAACGGATGAGCCGGGTCGACCGGCGTGGTCAGCCCCGCATAGCTGTCCGGCCGTCGGGTGGCCAGGAAGGGAAACAGCGTGAGCCACTCCTCCCGTTGTGCCAGGTCGAGGTCGGCAACCAGCACCGCGGACTCGTCACGGGGAGCCTGCACGAGCACACGACCGTAGGGGTCAGAGATGAAAGAGGAGCCGTAAAAGGTCAGGTCGCCCTCGTCGCCGTGACGATTGGGCACCACCATGAAGAGGCCGCTGGTGATCCCGTTGGCCACGATCACCTGCCGCCAGAGCGGTTGGGTGTCGAACGCGGGGAAGCCGGGCTCCGAGCCGATCGCTGTGGGGTAGACCAGCAGCTGGGCGCCACCGAGGCCGTACAGCCGCGACACCTCGGGGAACCATTCGTCCCAGCAGGTGGGCAGCCCGATCCGGGCACCGCCCAGTTCCTCCGGCGCATAGACGGGATACGCGTCCTCGGCTGGGCCCGGTCGGAACCAGGTGTCCTCGTAGTAGCCCTCGGTGACCGGGATGTGCAGTTTGCGCGTGCGACCGAGCAGCCGACCGGTCGGCGAGACCAGGATGGCCGTGTTGTAACCACGCGGGTCCTCCGGTGCATCCTCTGCGTCCGGTCTCTCGTAGAGGGAGGCGTGCACGACGACGCCGTGCAATTTGGCCTGCTCAGCCGCGAAGGCGAAGGTCGGTCCGGTCAGCAGGTCCTCGGCCGTCAGCTTCGGCACACCCTGTGCCCGTGAGTTGCCGGGGTATTTGCGCAGCGTCAGCTCGGGCAGGAAGGCGACGCGGGCACCCTGATCGGAGGCCAGACGGATGCCCTCGGCCAGCTCCGCGCGCAGCGTGTTTTCGTCGACGTGCCAGCGGTGCTGCACGAGCCCGACCCGGAGCGGCGGCCGGGCCTCGCTCGACGTGCGGGTCAGCGGTTCGGCGATGCCGGGCGCGTTGATCACGAGCATGACGAGACCTCCCTGCGGAATAATTGATCACTTGATCAATAACCGTTGGCTAAAGATATATAGACTCAGGTTTCATGTCAACCGATCCGAGCGCATCGCGGCGCAAAGCACCGATCGAGCGGGCGGCGGAAATCGCCCGCGCCGCCCGGGAGATCGCCCTTGACGAGGGCTTGTCGGCCCTCACACTGCGTGCGGTCGCCTCCCGGATCGGGGTGACCCCGGCCCTGGTCAGTCACTACCAGCCGAGCATGGACTCCCTGGTGGCTTCCACTTTCGGGGCGATCGTGGCCGCCGAGATCGGCGAGGTGGCGGAGGAGCTGGCGCCCTGCGAGACAGCCGTGGCGGCCCTGCGGACGCTGATCGACACTCTGCTCGGACCCGAACGCAGCACCGTGACCGCGGTCTGGCTCGACGCTTGGAGCCTCGGCCGACGCCACCCCGCGCTCGCCGTGGAGGTGGGCGTTCAGATGGACGCCTGGCAGGCGTTCCTGGCCGTCCTGTTGAACACCGGCTGCGCGCGCGGCGAATTCCGGGCGATCGACCCGGACGCCGTCGCCTGGCAGCTTTTGGCGATCATCGACGGGCTGAACGCGCACGCCATCGTGCGCTACGGCCATGCACGGCGGCTGCGCGGTCTCGTGCGCACCGTCGCCGAACACGAGCTGGGGCTGCGCTCCGGGGCCCTCGGGCCCGGGGACGACTCCGGCCGCCGACCCGAACCTGACCATCCCCCGGCACCGATCACCGTGCCTGTATGCTAGGCGCATACTTCCGGTCATGGTTCTGCTGTGAACGGACGAGCGCTGGTTGAGACAGTGCATGAGGCCCCGGCGATTCGTCGCCGGGGCCTTTCCCGTTGCGGGACCGCCACTGAACCCTCGACGTTCTCCGCTGCGGGACGGTCGCTCCCGGCGGCCGACTCCCCGGCGGCCCGGAGCCGTCCCGATTCGCGTTGACAACCCGGCGGCCCCGGAGCGCTATGTGACACAGTTCCGTGCCTATCGCTGCCGCCGGGCACCTTTTCGAAGTGGAGGCCACTGTGCAGATTCCAGCTTCCTTCGACTATGTGCGCGCCAGCACGGTCGACGATGCGATCACCTGACTCGAGCGCCATGGTCCGGAGTCCCGGGTCATCGCGGGCGGGCACAGTCGTCAGCCGATGATGGAGCTCCGTCTGGCCAGACCCGAGTGGCTGATCGTCATCAACAAGCTCTTCGAACTGGACTTTGTGCTGCGCGATCGCGGCGGACCAGGCGCCGCTGCCCCAGCCGTCGGTCCTGGCTCCGGACGAGGTCGCCCAGATGCGTCGCCTGGTGCGCCGGATCGCCCTCGCCACGCCGGAATGCGTCAGCAGCCGCACCCGGAAGAGCTCCCGGAGCGCCCCGAGGCTGGACCTGCGCCGCACGGTCAGGGCGGCGCAGCACAGCGGCGGGGAACCGGTGCGCCTGGTCCACCGGCGCCGGCGCACGCGACTGCGCCGTTTGATCCTGCTGTGCGATGTGTCCGGGTCGATGGAGCCGTACACGCGGGTTTTCCTGTCGCTCCTGCAGGGCGCGGTCGCGGGGGCCGAGGCCTTCATCTTCTCGACCGGATTAACCCGGCTGACCTGTCAGCTCGCGGCGCGCGACCCGGACCAGGCTCTGGCACGGGCTGCCGCCAGCACCCAGGACTGGGCAGGCGGCACCAGGCTGGCAGAAAGCATCCGCCATTTCACGGATGCCTGGGGTCGACGTGGCCTCGCCCGCGGGGCCGTCGTCGTGATCACCTCGGATGGGTGGGCGCTGGACGACCCGGAATCGGTGCACACCCAGATGGCCCGCCTGCGGCGCCTGGCCTACCGCATCATCTGGGTCAACCCCAGGAAGATCGCTTTGCACTACCAGCCGGTGGTGGGCGGCATGGCGGCCGCGTTGCCCTTTGTCGACGCGTTCGTCAGCGGGCACAGCTATGCGGCCCTGGCAGAAGTGGCGGCGGCGATTCGCACCGACCGTTCGTACCCACACGAGAATACGAGGACCCGTTGATGGACATCAACAGCACGTTCTCCGTCGTCGCACCGATCGACGAGGTGTGGAAGACTCTGATGGACTTCGAACGTGTCGCCGGCTACGTTCCGGGGGCACAGGTGCTGAACAAGCTTTCGGATGACGCCTATCAGGTCGGAATGAAAGTGAAACTGGGTCCGGTGACCATTCAGTACAGAGGTCAGATGACCGTTCTCGAACGCGATGCGACCGCGCACCGCGCCGTGTTCGAGGGGCGCGCTCAGGAGACCCGCGGTCAGGGCACGGCGCAGGCTACGGCCACCCTCACCCTCGTCGAGGCGGAGGGCGAGACCCAGGGCACGGTCAGTGCCGAGGTGGCGCTTTCCGGCAAGGTGGCCGCGGTGGGGCGCAGCATCATCGGCAGCGTCACGGACCAGATGATGGCCCTCTTCGCGGAGAACCTGCAGGCCATGGTCACGGGTCCGGCTCCGGAACCGGCGGTGCCTGCTGCCGGGGCCACGACCGGGAAGACCGCCGAGACGGTCAGTGGGACGGGAACCGCGACGGCTCCGCCCGCCGCACCGCCGGCCCGGCCCCTCACGACGGCGCCTACCTCCCGGGCGCCGCAGCCGCCCGCCGAGACCAGCCTGAACGCCCTCGATCTGGCCAAGGGCATCGTGATGGATCAGCTCAGCAGCCTGCCCAGGCTACTCGGCGTGATCGCAGCGGTGGCGTTTGTCGCCTATTGGATCGGCCGCCGCGCCGGCGGTCGGTAGACCCGGATGAGCGAAACCGGAAGGGTCACCACCTGTGCGTGAGGTTCTGAACCCGCTGCTGACGGGATGGCAGGCCGGCGGCATTGCCGGCCTGGCCACCGTCGTGCGCACCTTCCAGTCCGCCCCCCGGCCGGCCGGCGCGTCGATGCTGGTCACCGCCGACGGGGAGGTGGTCGGCTCGGTCTCCGGCGGCTGTGTCGAAAGTGCCGTCTACGACCTCGCGACCCAGGTGATCGAGGATGGGCGGCCGGTGCTGGTGCGCTACGGCATCAGCGACGACGACGCCTTCTCCGTTGGTCTGACTTGCGGCGGCATCCTCGACGTCTTCGTCGAGCCAGTCAGCCAGGTGAGCTTCCCGGAGCTGGCCGCTGTGGAGCAGGACATCACCGGATCGGCCCCGGTAGGGGTCGCGACCGTGATCGCGCACCCCGATCCCAGCCGTCTAGGCCGACACCTGATCATCCGGCCGCACGGCTTCGACGGCGATCTGGGCTCCGAACGGGCGAACCGGGCCATCGGCGACGATGCTCGCGGGCTGCTGGCCGCCGGACGCAACCGCACCCTCACCTACGGTCCCGACGGTGAACGACGCGGTGAGGGCATGCGGGTCTTCGTCAACAGCTACACCCCGCGCCCACGGATGCTGGTGTTCGGCGCCATCGATTTCGCGGCCGCCCTGGCCCGGCTGGCTTCCTTCCTCGGCTACCGTGTCACCGTCTGCGATGCCCGCGAGGTCTTCGCCACGCCGGCCCGGTTCCCGGAGGCCGACGAGGTCATCGTCGGCTGGCCGCACCGCTACCTGGCCGAGCAGGTCGCGGCCGGGCTCGTGGATGAGCGCACCGTGGTCTGCGTGCTCACCCACGACCCGAAATTCGACGTGCCGCTCCTCAAGGTGGCCCTGACCCGCGGCCCGTTCGCCTACATCGGTGCGATGGGGTCTCGGCGCACTCACGAGGACCGACTGACCCGGCTCCGCGAGGCAGGTGTGGTCGAGGCGGAGCTGGCAAGGTTGCACAGCCCCATCGGGCTGGATCTCGGCTCCCGAACCCCGGAAGAGACGGCCGTGTCCATCGCCGCGGAGATCATCGCCGAGCAGTGGGGCGGCACCGGAGAGCCGTTGGGCAGCCTGGCCGACCGGATCCACCACGACGACCTGGACGAGCCGACCTCGGTGTAGCCGCCGCCCTACTCCCGCATCCCGAAGCGGGCGTAGATCGGATGCAACCACCTCGGCGCCCACCAGAGGCCCTTCTCGAGCGAGGTCATCACAGCGGGAACCACGATGGTGCGCACGAGGGTCGCGTCCAGCAGCACGGCCACGGCGAGGGCGACGCCGATCTGTTTCATCTGCAGCAGATTGCCGGTCGCGAACCCGGCGAACACGATCACGATGATCAGGGCCGCGGAGGAGATGATCCGGCCCGAGCTCTGCAGACCCGTCTCGATAGCGAGCCGCGTGGCCTCACCCGCCTCGTAGTGCTCCTTGATCCGGGCGAGCAGGAACATCTCGTAGTCCATGGCCAGGCCGAAGCCGAAGGTGAGCACGAGGGTCAGAACCAGAGGGTCCACCCCGGCGATCGTATCGGCATCGAAATCGAGCAGGCCTGCGAGATTTCCCTCCTGGAAACCCCAGACCAGGATGCCCACGGAGGCGCCGAGCGAGATGACGCTGATCACGAGGGCGGTGAGCGGGATGACCACGGAACCGGTCATCAGGAAGAGCAGCAGGAACGTGGCCCCGGCGATGATCAGGGCAGCCCAGGGCGCGCCGGCGACCAATGAGTCGACATAGTCGACCGACGCGGCATCCGTGCCGCCGACCCAGTGGTCGAAGTCGGGCCGGTAGTCCCGGATCTCCCGCACAACGGCCGGGCCCGCGTTCTGGTCGACGCCGACGCGCGACACCCAATGCCCGTTCACCAGGGCCGGTGGTGTCGTGCCGGTGACCTTCGGCAGCGTCGCCACCTCCTCGGCCCAGGCCGCGGCGGACGCCTCATCGGTGTCCGAGACGAGCTGCACCAGCGGGGCCGTGGCGAGGGGGAAGTGGTCGTTCAGCGCCGTGACGAACCCGTACTGGGTCGAGGCCTTCGGGATGGCGTCGGCGCCGCCGCTGGACACGTTGATGTTTAGCGCGGGGCTGCCGAGCAGGAGGAGCACGGCGATGCCCCCGAGCGCCACGAGCACGGGCGCCCGTTGCACGCGGCGAGTCAGCCGGGAGAAGACGCCCTCCCGGGGGGCGACGTCGCCGAAACGGGTCAGGAGGGGACCGAGGCCGGGGATGCGGGTCAGCAGGCCCGGCTTCAGCAGCCGTTCGCCGAAGTACCCGAGCAGAGCCGGCACAAGAACGAGCGCCGTCAGGATGGCGATCAGCACCACGGAGACCGCGCCGATGGCGATGGCACGGATGATCGTCGGTTCGAAGACCAGCAGGCCCACCGTGGCGATGGCGAAGGTCAGACCGGAGTAGAGCACCGTGCGGCCGGCCGTGTCCGCCGTGATGCCCACCGCCTGCAGCATCAGCTCGTGACGTTCCGTACGCGTTTCGCTGTCGCCGGCCCGCTCCACGAGTGCCCGGAACTCCTCGCGGAACCGGCTGACGATCAGGAGCCCGTAGTCGATGGAGAGCCCCAGCCCGATCACGGTGATGACGTTGAGCACCGTGGTGTCGATTTCCATCAGGTAGCTGAAGCCGAAGAGGGCCCCGAGAGCGCCGGCGATCGACGCCAACGCCCCGATCAGCGGGATGCCGGCCGCCAGGAATCCGCCGAAGATGACCAGCATCACAAGGAGGGCGATCGGCAACGCGATCAGCTCGCCCTTCTGCAGGTCGGCCTCGGCGACCGCCACCAGGGATTCCACCAGGAGCGGGGTTCCGCCGACTTCCACGGTGGCGTCCGGCTCAAGCTGCCGGACCTCGTCGGCCGCCACGCCGAGCCGTTCTTCCACCTCGCCCAGCAGGTCATCACTGAGGTCACCGTCTGGTGCCACCATCTGGGCGTTCAGCAACAGTCCGGTGCCGTCGGGCACCAGGAGAGGCACCGCAGCCGGGTTCGGCGAGCCGTCAGGGAGCGGTGGGATGGCGAGCGGGTTGATGACCTCTGATACCCCGTCGACTTCCAACAGGTCGGTCGTGGCCGCGGTGAGGATCAGGCCCAGGTCCGGGGCGGACAGGTCGACGTCGTGGATCAGCAGAGAGAGAGATTCCGTGTCTGCGCCCTCGGTGCCCTGCAGCAGATTGGCTGCGTGGCTGGCCTCGCCTTCAACGGTGGGTCCGGCGCTGGAGAGCCGCTGGAAAAGGTTCTCCCCCGTCACCCCGATCAGTGCCGTCGCCACGCACGCGGCGATCGTGAGCGCCCAGAGCAGCAGAGAGGTGAACCGGTGACGGGCGATCAAAATGCCCAGTGTGCGCAGCATGGCAGAAGTCCTCCGGTCTCAGGCGGCTACCGCCAAATTACTCCACCCGGCGCCGACGGACCGACACCTGTCGGGTGCCGGGACACACCGCGGGAGGTGTACGCTCGGAGTTATGCCCCGTATACCCATGGGGGTATAGTCCGGGTTGGCCTGATCGCTGCCACTTGGGACGAACGTGCGCCGCAAGATCCTTGTCGGTCGAGTCCGGGGCTCTGCGACAACTTCATCCCGAACGAATTCGACGGAGATTCTGCTCTAAACAGCGCCCGTGGGCTAAAAAACGGGAGTTTGACCTAAAATCTCCGTCGAATTGGTTCGAGACCGGAGACGACCAGGACTCACACTCACCTAGGGTGCCTCGTCGACGATGCCGATGAATGCGTTGCCGATGCCGTCGACCTCGGTGCGACTGAGGCCGGCGGCGGCATCTGGGAGTTCCTCGGATCCGTGGTAGTCACAGGTCAGATAGGTGAAGGCGGGCCACCACTTCTTGGGACGCGCGGCTTCGGAGAACCCGCAGACATCACAACGTAGTTCCACCCAGACCGGCTTCTTGCCGGTGCGGTTGGCCCGAGACTGCACGAGCCACGCCGGCGGGTTGCGCTCGATCTCGGCCAGTTCAGCCTCCGACATCCGGGAGGGCAGTTCGTGGCGCTGCGCCATTTCGATCGGGATATCCAGGCGCAGGGCGGCGATTCGTCGGGTAATCATCTTGACCAAGGATAGGCGTTCCCGGGCCGGGTAGCCTCGTCGGCTACGGCACTCCCTGCGTCAAACTCGACTTTCTCGACCCGTCGACGTCGGCCGAGGCCCGGAGCACCAACGGTGCGATCACGGTGGGGCTGCCGGCGGACGGGGTGACCTACCGGGTGGACGCCCGCGCGACCAACGGCGAGAGTGACAGCGGGTCGGTCCCGAGCGACTCCTCTTCCCGCCGCTCCATCACTGCGGCGACCGCCAACGGGAAGGTGACGGCCGAAGCCCGCTGACCGGTCGAAGGGGCCGCCCATGAAACACTGGGGTATGCGCGAAACCGTCTCCCCCCTCGGCCTGCTGCTCGACGTGGACGGGCCGATCGCCAGTCCGGTGTCCCGGACCATCGCCATACCGAGCATCATCACGGATCTGATCAGCCTGGCCGGAGCCAACGTTCCGATCGCATTCATCACCGGGCGGTCGTCGACATTCATCCGCGAGAAGGTTGTCGCGCCCCTCCGCGCAGCCGGACTGCCCGAGTCGATGCGCATGTACGGGGTCTGCGAGAAGGGAGCCGTCTGGTTCCCGATCACTGCCGCGGGGATGGGCGAGATCGTCGTCGATGACAGCGTGGCCCTGCCGACCGCCGCCGTGGATATGCTGCGCAACCTCGTCGTCGACGGGTTCAGCGACACGATGTTCTTCGACGAGACCAAGCAGGCCATGGTCTCGGTCGAGCAGCGCACGGATGCCGACCACGGCCGGTACCAGGCCGCCGCGGTGGAGTTCAACGAGGCCGCATTCGGGGTGATGGTTGAACTCGGGCTGGGCATCCGTTTCGGTGATCGAGTCGTTCCGGACCAGGCCGGCACCGTGGGATTCCGGATCGACCCGACGATCATCTCGACCGACATCGAGTCGGTCACCCTGGACAAGGACCGCGGCGCGGAGCGGGCGCTGGCCTTTTTCTCCGAATCGGGAACACTCCCCCGGGTCTGGCGCTCGGTCGGCGACTCGCGCAGCGACTACCTGATGGCCGACCACCTGCATGCCGCCGGCTATGACGTCTCGCATGTGGATGTGCGGCCGTCCGACGGTATCCTCGAGCGCCCCTACCCCGTGATCGTAGAGGGGTCCCTGATCCACGACGCGGCCGGCGCAGAATTCCTCCGGTACTGGGCCGACAAGCTGGGCCTGCGCGAAGCGGCTACTCCGAACTGAAGCGGATGCCGTCCTGCAGGCGGCTCCGCAACTCGAACACCTTCTCGAAGCTGCCGCGGTCCATTCCGGGCAGCCCGCTGCGCAGCACCCCGATCAGCCGTGACCTCGGCAGCGTGATCACGGTCGGGCGCCGGCCACGTCCGGGGACCGTCAAAGGGTCAGTCAGGGCCTCGTCGGGCAGCACGACCAGCACAGCGGTGAACCTCACCCGCAGCGACTTCGCCAGAGCCCGCACGACACCCTCGACGTCTTCGATCGGACGAACATCGGGGCCGAGGGCGTCACCGACGAGCTCCCCGCGCCGAAGCTGCACCGGCCCGCCCCAGTCCTCGGACAGGACCGCGAACAGTCCCGCCGGGCCGAGCACGACGTGATCGACCTTGCCGCCCTGCATGCCGGCAGCCACATCATGCCAGGCCGTGAAGCCGATCCCGAGGGCGGAGACGAGTTGCGCCGTTGATTCCTCGGCCAGAGCCTTCGCCAGCCAATGCCGGATCTCCCGCGGCGCCGAACGGATCAGCGTCGGGGCATACGGGTCATCGATAGAGGTTCCGCGCCCGGCCCATTCCCGAAGCAGTTCGAGGTAACGCTGGCGCGCCTCCCCACCCGGATGGCCGTACATGCGCGCGCGCGGCCCAGCCTGCGTGGCCTGCCCGCGGCCGGCTCCGGAGGCGTAGGCGGGGCGCTCCGGCTCGGAGAGCGCGTCCGGGTACCGGCGGCGGTCATAGTCGGCGCGCCCCTCCGGGGTTCCCACCCGCTCCCACGCGATCTGAACGAGGTGGAAGGCGGCGGCGTCTCCGCCGACGTCCGGATGCGTGTGGCGCAGCAGGCGACGGTAGGCACGACGAAGTTCGTCGTCACTTGCCGACGGGCTGACGCCGAGTACCTCGTAGGGCGACGCCGCGGTCGGGCTATCTGACATCCAGCGTTCTCTTTCAGCGTTAGTGCGGCCGGCAATGGAACAGCCAGCCAATCGTTCCCTCACACTACCGACCCTGGCTGGCATAACACCGGATGCGCCCCGGGCCTCGGCCCGCAGAGACCCGATTTCATGGCACGATCAGCATATGACGACGCACGGCCAACGCCTCCACCGCTCGAGTACCCGACTTATCGGCATGTTCGCGGTGGGTGTCGTCGTCGCTGTTCTGGCCGGGGTGTGCGGGAGCTGGACCCTGGCTCCGATCGCGGGCTGGGCGGCCGCTTGCGTGACGTATGTCACCTGGGTGTGGATCACCATCGGCCCCATGGACAACCAGAACACGGCCAGCCATGCCTCCCGGGAGGATTCGTCCCGAGGTGCCGCCGACATCCTGATTCTTCTCAGCAGCCTCGGCAGCCTCGGCGCTCTGGTGTTCCTGCTGGTGGGGACCGACACCAGCTCGGTCACCGCACGGGGAATCCTGGCGGCGGCGGCGGTGCTCAGCGTCGGACTCTCCTGGATTCTGGTGCACACCCTGTTCACGCTCCGCTATGCCTCGCTCTACTACTCCGGGCCCGACGGCGGGGTGGATTTCAACCAGGCGGTGCCACCGAGTTACGGGGATTTCGCCTACCTGGCCTTCACAATCGGGATGACTTTCCAAGTGTCAGACACCAGTCTGCAAACGCACGCAATTCGGATGACGGCGTTGCGCCACAGTCTGCTCTCGTATCTGTTCGGCTCGTTCATCTTGGCTACCCTGATCAACCTGGTGGCCGGCCTGTTGCGCTGACGAGGCCCGTCAGTCGGCAAACTCCCGGACCGAGCGCACAGCGCTCCCGCCGAAGACGACCACCCACACGCCAGCGTCGCCGTCCACGGTCAGCCCGTCGGGGTAGCCGGCCGCGGCCGGAAAGCCGGCACAGGGAAATAGGCCAGGGAACCGGCCATCCGAGTCGCAACCGCCCTCGTTCATCCCCAGGCCGGGAACATTCGAGAGCACGTCCAGCTTGGTGACCGTTCCCGCGGCGTCTTCGAGCGCGAACCCTCGTTCGAGCGCGAGAACGGCTCCGCCGACACTTCGGGGCCGGAGGGCCGCCGCGATCAAGCCGACATGGTACCGGGGGCTGCGACCTAGTCGCGGAGGATCTGCACCGGGATGGCCACGGCCAGGGAAACGCAGAGGATGCCGCTGAGGAAGATCGGCAACTGCCAGGCCGTCACCTCGAACGCGAACCCGAACAGCCAGAGACCGAAGACGAAGATGGCCATTGCGACGGTGAAGGCGACGGCGTTCATGGTGCGATCCTTTCGAGCGATGCCCGCACTGCACGCCGGGCCGATGAAACGAGCGTACCCGGTCGAGCGTCAGACCGTCGACGGCGCCCCGACAGGCTCGATGAGTTCCGGACCGTCACCGCGCACCGGGGCGACCTCGTGATAGCTCAGGCTCCCGACGGTCTCCCGGGCGGCGGCCACCGCGGCGTCGACCAGGGCCTGGTCACCCGGAGTATGGGGGTCGAGCCACTGGTCCCACCATTCTTCCGCCAGGATCACGGGCATCCGGTCGTGGAGGGCGGCCAGGGGACCCTCGGCGTCCTGGGTGAGAATCGTCGCGGACAGTACCCACCGGGCCGGGTCGTCGTCGGCCAGGGCCGGATTGCGCCACCAGGAATAGAGGCCGGCGAAGGCCAGTGGAAGACCGTCGTCTGAGTGGATGAAGTACGGAGTCTTCACGGTGCCGTCCGTGTGCCACTCGTAGTAGCCCGTGGCCGGGACCAGCGCGCGCCGGGAGGCGACCGAACTCTTGAAGGTGGGCTTCTCCGCCGCCGTTTCGGCACGGGCGTTGAAGGTGGCGAAGGACGACTGCAGCTCGGTCGCGAATGAGGGGACCAGGGACCAGCGCGCGCCCTCGAGCCGGCGCACAACCGGCCCGGCCTTGGCTGACTCGAGCACGATCGGGATCTTTTCGGTGGGTTTGATGTTCCACGACGGTTCCGGCAGGTTCTCGCCCTCGTGCTCGACGTCGAACATCGCGGCGAGATCGGACGCCGTGTCCGTGATGATGAATCGACCGCACATGGAGACAGGTTACTACCGGACGCCGACACCCCGGCCTGAGAGCGCAGACCGTGCCGACCATCCGCTAGCGTCGATTCCGGTGTCGGCGAGGCGCAGGAGCGAGGAAGACCGTCAATGGACGAGCGGAACATGCAGGATCGGTACAGTGCGGATGTACTTTCCCCCGGCTGGCGGGACGCTGGCCGGAAGGTCATTCCGACGCAGGAAGCCATGCCCGACCTGGTCGTCGAAGAGGTCGCGACCGGTTTTTGCGGTGCTGTGGTGCGGATCGAGAAGAAGATCGTCACCCTGGAGGACCGCCACGGTCAACTGCGCCTGTTTCCGCTCGGCGGCGGATTCTTGATTGACGGCGAGCCGGTGGTGCTCGTCGTCCCGGTCAAGGCGGCGCCGCAGGGCCGCGCCCGCACCGCCTCGGGATCGATGGCCGTGCGGGATGCCCCGGCGCGGGTGGCCCGAGCCAGCCGCATCTTCGTCGAGGGCCGGCACGACGCCGAGCTTGTGGAGAAGGTCTGGGGAGCCGATCTACGGATCGAGGGGGTCGTCGTCGAGTACATTGAGGGCGTCGACAACCTCGAGGAGCTCCTGCAGGAGTTCCGCCCGGGACCCACCCGGCGGGTCGGGGTGCTGGTCGACCACCTGGTGCCCGGATCGAAGGAAAGCCGGATCGCCGACGCCGTGGCGCGCGGACCGCACGGCCGGAATGTGCTCGTGGTCGGGCATCCATATATCGACGTATGGCAGTCCGTGAAGCCGAACCGCCTGGGAATCACGACGTGGCCCGCGATTCCGCGCAGCATCGAATGGAAGCACGGGATCTGCGAGGCCCTCGGCTGGCCCCACGAGGACCAGGCCGATATCGCCCGGGCCTGGCAGCGGATCCTGGGTCGGGTGCGCACATTCGCCGATCTGGAGCCGCAACTGCTGGGCCGGGTGGAGCAGCTGATCGACTTCGTCACCACCGAGTAGTGCAGGGTGCGCCCTGATCGGGTCATAACCTGCAATCAACGTAACGCTTTGGAACCGAATTGGCACGGAATCTGGATGCACCGCGGCGATGTGGGCTAGGGTTGTCTCAGTAGTTGTAGTGCTTGCACGTCTTATAACGCGGTGACCTCGGTCGCCGCGGCGTATTCCTTTCGGAAGCGGACGACGAATACCGCGACGAACGGCCTCGAAAGTCGGGGCCTTTCTAACACTCCTGGAGGAGTTTCATAATGGCAACAGGTACCGTGAAATGGTTCAACGCTGAAAAGGGCTTCGGCTTCATCGCTCCCGACGACGGAAGCGCCGACGTGTTCGCGCACTACTCCGCGATCGCATCGAACGGCTACAAGTCGCTCGACGAGAACCAGAAGGTCGAGTTCGAGGTAACCCAGGGCCCGAAGGGTCCTCAGGCCGAGAACATCCGCGCCCTCTAAAGTTCGCAACTGCTCAACTAGCGAGGCGGCTTTCCGAGTCGCATAGCTCACGAGCTTCGACAACGCCCCTGCTTCGGCAGGGGCGTTGTCTGCGTTAAGCGAACTATTTGACGAGGTCCTGCCAGCCGTCACCGTCGACGTACTCGAAGATAAGGTTAGTCTCGGTGTGCGCAACCGCCGGATGCTCCGCCAGATGCTGCAGGACGAAGTCACGCAGGTCCGACGCGTCCGCCGCGGCCACGTGCAGCAGATAGTCGTCGGCGCCGGCGGTGTGGAACAGGCCGATCACCCCGGGCCAGTGCGGCGCCGCCGCCCGGAACGCGTCGATCTGCACGCGGGCGTGCTTGACCAGACGAACCGAGATCAACGCCTGCAGGGACGCGCCCAGCGCGGCCAGGTCGATATTCGCGCGATAGCCTCGGATGTGCCCCAGCTGCTGCAGCCGGCGCAGGCGTAGCGACACGGTCGACTCGGCGACGCCGATCTCCGCGGCCAGCGCCGCACCGGAGGCACGGGCGTTGACGGACAGCGCACGCAGGAGCGCCCGGTCGACCCGGTCGATTTCGGCTTTCTTCGGTTCCATCGGCCTACTCTTTCTTCCGTGAGCAGTTTATGCGAAAGCTTTCGCTGATTCGCAAGGGTCTGCAAGGATGATTGCGCCGTGCGGCAGAATCTGTTTGTGTCTGTGCATGACGCCAACGCTTCCGCTGCCGCCCCTGCCTTCCCGCGGACCTGCCCTGCGGCCATCGGCCCCGCACCCAGACACGGTTGCCGTGCACGGCGGGATGGCCGGGCTGACAGCGGCCGGTTCGCATGTGCCCGTGATCGACCTCTCCACGACCAATCCGCTGGCGGGAGTCGAGTGCGGCGGGGACTCCTACGAGAACCTCGCCACCGGAGGTACGATCCGCGAGGGCGATTCCGCGGTGTACCAGCGACTCTGGCAGCCCGGAGTCGCCCGGTTCGAAACGGCGCTGTCGGCCCTGGAGGGCAGCGAGGGCACCGTCGCCTTCGCGAGCGGAATGGCCGCGCTGGCGGCCGTGCTGATCGCATCCGTGGCCGGCGGCACGCCCCACGTGGTGGCCCTCCGGCCGATCTACGGCGGTACCGACCATGTGCTCGCCACCGGGCTGCTCGGTACGACTGTGTCGTGGGTCGATCCCGACGGGGTTGCCCAGGCAATCCGGCCGGACACCGGGCTGGTCATTCTGGAGTCCCCAGCGAACCCGACGCTGGCGCTGACCGACATCCGTGCCGTGGTCGCGGCGGCCGGCAGCGTGCCGGTGCTGGTCGACAACACGTTCGCCACCCCGGTGCTTCAGCGCCCGGTCGATTCGGGCGCCACGCTGGTGCTGCACAGTGCGACCAAATTCCTGGGCGGCCACGGAGACGTGATGGGCGGCACGGTCTCCGGCCCCGAGCACTGGATGGTGCGCCTGCGCCAGGTGCGGGCCCTGACCGGCGGTGTGCTGCATCCGTTCGCCGCGTATCTGCTGCACCGGGGGCTGCGCACGCTGCCGGTGCGTGTGCGCGCCCAACAAGCAACCGCCGGCGCCGTCGCGGAGCGCCTCGCGGGTCACCCCGCACTGGCCCGGGTACTGTACCCAGGGCTGCCCGGGCAGGACCCGCTGGGGCTTTTGGGCCGTCAGGCGAACGGGGCCGGGTCTATCATCGCCCTCGACCTCGCGGGCGGTTTCGATGCGGCCGTGCGCTTCACCGAGGCTTGCACGCTGATCACGCACGCGGTCTCCCTCGGCGGCGTGGACTCGCTCGTGCAGCATCCGGCCTCCCTGACCCACCGCCCGGTCGAGGCCGGCGCCCGGCCCGGTGCCGGGATCGTGCGCCTTTCGATCGGCCTCGAGCACGTCGACGACCTGCTCGCCGACATCCTCGCCGCCTTGGACGTAGTGATGGACGTCACTCCCGACGGGGCGAAGGTCGTGGTGCCGAACACCGCGGCCGCCGAACCCCAGGACGCCGTCGCCTGAGAGGCCGATTCGGTCGAGAGTAGCCGTTCAGCGGGTCACTCCCGCCCGGAACGGGCACCCGCGACGCTCAAATGCGGTTCCGCCGCGGGTCAGCTGCGGCCGAGGCGGCGGCGGAGCAGGTCGATCCGTTTTTGCAACTGGGTGACGCTGGCCTGTGCGACGGCGGGCCCGCCGCACTCGCGCCGGAGTTCGGCGTGCACCATGCCGTGGGGTTCGCCGGCGAGCTTCGACCACATGCCCACCAGACTCGCCAGCAGCGTGCGCTGCTCCTTGAGCGTGCGATAGAGCGGTGGCGGGTCCACCGGGGCGACCTCGCCGGTGACGGGATCCTTGCGTCGGTCGGTGGAGCGCTTGGCTTGCCGGTGCTGGCGCTGACGCAGCAGCTCGGAGACCTGCTCAGGCTCGAGCAGACCGGGGATGCCAATGAAGTCGAACTCCTCGTCGGTGCCCGGTTCCGCCAGCTCGCCGAACTCGTCGCCGTTGAACATCACCATGTCGAAGGTGGCCTGGGAATCGATGGCCTGCCAGGTGAATTCCTCGCCGAGGTCGTCGGAGGCCTTCTCCGACTTGTTGGCGTCGGCGACCATGGCGTCTTCGGGGTTGTACATGCCGTCGTCGCCGTCGTCGCGGTTGCTGCGGTCGAGGGCGTGGTCGCGCTCCAGCTCGAGCGCGTTGGCCAGGCTGAGCAGGCTGGGCACATTGGGCAGGAAGATGGACGCCGTCTCACCGCGGCGCCGGGCCCGCACGAACCGGCCGATGGCCTGCGCGAAGAAAAGCGGTGTGGAGGCGCTGGTCGCGTAGACGCCCACGGCTAGGCGCGGCACGTCGACCCCCTCCGACACCATCCGCACGGCCACCATCCAGCGCGAGGTGTTGTGCGCGAACTCGTCGATCCGGTCGCTCGACTCCTTCTCATCGGAGAGTACGACGGTCACCGACTCCCCCGAGATCTCCTGCAGGATGGCCGCGTACGCGCGCGCCATGGTCTGGTCGGTGGCGATGACGAGGCCACCAGCATCCGGGATGCCGTGGCGCACCTGGGTGAGGCGCAAATCGGCGGCGCGCAGCACTGCGGGGATCCACTGCCCGGTGGGTTCCAGGGCGGTGCGCCAGGCCTGGGAGGTGATGTCCTTGGTGTTACCCTCGCCGAGTTTGGCTTCCATCTCGTCGCCGGCGCGGGTGCGCCACTTCATATGCCCGGCGTAGACCATGAACATGACCGGGCGCACGACGCCATCTTCGAGGGCACGGCCATACCCGTAGTTGTAGTCACTCTGGGACAGACGGATGCCGTGCTCGTCGGGCAGGTAACTCACGAACGGGATCGGCGAGGTGTCCGATCGGAACGGGGTGCCGGTGAGCGAGAGGCGGCGGGTGGCCGGCTCGAACGCCTCCCGGATTGCGTCACCCCAGCTCAACGCGTCCCCGCCGTGGTGCACCTCGTCCAGGATTACAAGGGTGCGGTTGGACTGGGTCAGCTGCCGGTGCAGCGCCGCTCGGCTGGCCACCTGGGCGTAGGTGACGGCAACGCCGTGGTAGTGGTTGCCGTAGCGACCGTTGGCGTTCTTGAAGTTGGGGTCGAGCCGGATGCCCGCCCGCGCCGCGGCATCCGCCCACTGGCGCTTGAGGTGCTCGGTGGGCGCGACCACCGTGATGCTGTCGATCAGTCGGCGGGCCTTCAGCTCGGCGGCGAGCCGCAGGGCGAAGGTGGTCTTGCCGGCGCCCGGCGTCGCCGCGGCGAGGAAATCACGCGGCTGGTGCACGAAATACGCTTCCAGCGCTTCCGCCTGCCAGGCCCGCAATTTGCCGGCCGTGCCCCACGCGGCACGCTCCGGGAACGAAGGCGAGAGATGCTCGGCTGCACTCGTCCCCTGGGCAGGACCGAAAGGGGGTGGAGTATTCACGTCATACGAACTTACCCGGTGAACGGACTGCCGTGATGCGGGGGGAGAATGGAGCAATGACGACGCCGATGCATCCGTGGTCCCGCTATGTCGCCCTCGGGGACTCCTTCACCGAGGGGGTGGGTGATCCCGAGCCGACGAGTCCGGGTGGGAACCGGGGCTGGTCGGACCGGGTCGCCGAGGTGCTCAGCCAGGGCACACCGGACTTCGCCTACGCGAACCTCGCCGTGCGGGGCAAGCTGATCCGCCAGATCAGCGTGGAACAGGTGGAGACGGCGCTTGCGCTGCATCCGGATCTGATCACCTTCTCCGGGGGCGGCAACGACGTACTCCGGCCGGGATCCGACCCCGACCTCATCGCCGCCCGGGTCGAGGAGCAGGTGCTCCGGCTGAGTCGCGATAACGCCACCATCGTGCTGTTCACGGGCGCCGATGTGGGCTTCTCCCCCGTTTTCCGTGGTATTCGGGGCAAGATCGCGATCTATAACGAGAACCTGCGCGCGGTCGCGACGAAGTATGACTGTGTCGTCGCCGACCTCTGGTCGCTGACCGAGATTCAAGATGCCGGCATGTGGTCTGCGGACCGGCTGCACCTGAACGCCCTCGGCCACCATACCGTCGCCCGGATGGTTCTTTCCGATCTCAACGTGCCCAATGCCCTCGAACCCCGGAAGCCCGAGCCAATGCCAGGGCGCACCTTCCGGGAGGCCCGCACGGAGGACATGCAGTGGGCGCGGGAGTACCTGTTGCCGTGGGTTCTGCGCCGTATCCGGCACCAGTCCTCCGGCGACCACGTGCTGCCCAAGCGCCCAGATGCCCGGCCGTTCAGCCAGCCCAGGCACTAGACCGGCTCAGCGGCGGCGAGCCCGCGCCGCCCGGCGTCCGGCCGACGGTGTCCGGTCACCAGCGTCCGGTGTCGAACCAATTCGACGGAGATTCTGGGGAAAATCCGGGTTTCCGATTGATTACGGCCGAGTTTGAGAAAAAACTCCGTCGAATTCGTTCGGGCAACGGGGCTACGGGGCGGAGCGCGAGAGGTGGGCCCGAACCCGACAGGCGCTGCTTCGGATCCGGCCGGAATGTGGCTAACTCAGGAGATCCGACCGGCTGGGGCGGGCATCGTCACCGGTTCGGCACTGGTCCGCAGTGGCCGGTGAGTGCGGGCGACGGATGTCCTGAGTTGGCCACACCCGCGGGCTCGGCCCGGCCTCACGTGCGACTAGCCCGCGGCCAGCTCGGCCGGGTGGGTGAAGCGCCAGGCGGCACCCGGGTCGGTCAGCTCGCGCTCGAGCACCAGCGGCACGCTCACCGTGGTCTCCCCCACCTGGAAGTCGATCGCACCGGCCGAGTCGCCGACCTCCCCGAGGGTGACCGGGCGCGCCGCAGGGACGGCCGTGATGGGCGTGTCCGACCAGACCACGGCGAAGGCCGCCTCCGCGGCGACCGCCCGACTCTTCTGCCCCCACTGGGTGGCGTAAGTCGCGTAGGCGGCACCCTTGTCGGCCAGGCTTACCGCGCGGAAACCGGGTTCGAGGCTGTCGAGCAGGTCCACGATCGACGCATTCAGCTCGGGATGAGTGTCGCCGCCGAGCATGACGCCGACCAGGGTGATGGTCTCGCCGCCGACCGTGAAGTCGGCCGAATACAGGAGGCAGGCGCCTGCCTCGTCCGTGGTTCCGGTCTTCATCCCGGTGACACCGTTGGAGCCGAGGAGCTTGTTGGTGTTGGTTACCGTGCCGACGGTCGGCAGGTCGGACGTCTCCATGGACACGATCTCGGCCAGGACGGAGTCGGCCAAAACAAGCTTGCCAATCTTGACCAGGTCGCCCGGACTGCTCACGCTGGCCGGCGACAGCCCACTGGTGTCGGCCACCGCGGTGTCGGTCAGACCGTTCGCGGCCAGCCAGGTTTCGGCCTCCGCCAGGTAGGCATCCACGGAACCGAATGCCCAGATCGCCAGTGAAATGCTGTAGTTGTTCGCGGAGGGCAGGAGCATGGCCTCGAAGGCCTCACGCTGGCTGAGCACCATGCCGGCGGACACGGGCGCGACCGAGCCGTCCTCGGCCAGCACGTCGTAGTAGATGTCGACGTCGTCGTCGGTGAACCGGATGTCCGGGCCGGGCTCGTTCAGGCTCAGGGGTTTCTCCTCGAGCAGCACGAGTGCGGTGACCATCTTCGTGATGCTCGCGATCGGCATCGATTCCTGGTCGCCGGTGGAACCGAGCAGCCCCGGGTAGCCGACCGCACCGATGGCGCCCGCACCGGCATCCGGCCAGATCAGCTCGGCGGCCGGCTGGGTGAGCGCGGCCGGTTCGATCAGTTCGACGGCCGCGGCCGGCACCTGGGCCAGCCCCGTGCCGGCCAGGTAGCCGACCCCGCCCAGGGTGAGAACCAGTGCCGCCGCGAAGGCAACCCGACGGCGAAGGAACGTTTGGCGTCGGGTCAGTGGCATCCGACGACTCTACCAAGCGCCCGCGTTCAGACGCGCAGAGCGTACAGCGCGACGGCGCTGGCCGAGGCCACATTGAGCGAGTCGACGCCGTGGAGCATGGGGATCGTCACGACGGTGTCGGCGGCCGAGAGAGCCTGGGTGCTGAGCCCATCGCCCTCGGCGCCGAGAATCAGGGCCAGCCGTTCCGGCGCGTTCCCGGCGAACTGCGGGAGGCTGACAGCGTCGTCGGACAGTGCCAGGGCCGCGAGGTGAAAACCGGCCCCGTGCAGCATCGGGGCGGCCTCGCTCCATTCCGGCAGTCGGGTCCACGGCACCTGAAGCACCGTGCCCATGCTCACCCGCACACTGCGCCGGTAGAGCGGGTCTGCGCAGCGCGGCGTGATCAGGACGGCGTCCGCGCCGAGACCGGCGACCGAGCGGAAAATGGCGCCCACGTTGGTATGGTCCACGATGTCCTCGAGGATCACAATGCGCCGCGCGTCCCGGATCACCTCGTGCACCGGCGCCAGATCCGGGCGGTGCATCGCCGCCAGCGCACCGCGGTGCAGGTTGTAGCCGGTGAGCCGTTCGAGAACGGATGCCGCGCCGACGTACACGGGCACGTCCGGCCAGTCCGCGAGCAGCGGCAGCACGTCGGGCAGCCACTGCTGCTGCAGTAGCACGGACCGCGGGCGGTGGCCGGCCGCGAGGGCTCGGGTGATGACTTTGCTGGACTCGGCGATGTACAGCCCGCCGGCCGGTTCGGAGACACGGCGGAGCGCGACATCTGTCAAGCGCGAGTAGTCGGCGAGACCGGGCAGGTCAAGGTTTTCGATGGGGACGATCTGCACAGCGGGACGCCTTTCACGGGGATGATCCGTCCAGCCTGCCAGTTCCCTCCCCCAGTCGAAAACCGGCGAGTTTAGACTCGGTGTACACAGGATGGAGCTCCATGACCACCGAAACGCTTCCGGTCGCCATCGGCGCCGCTGCCGCCGCTCTGGATGCCGTGGCCGAGGTGCTCCGCGGTCGCCACATCGCGGTGCTGACCGGAGCCGGTCTGAGCACCGATTCCGGCATTCCCGATTACCGTGGGAAGGGTGCCCCCGTGCGCACCCCGATGAACTTTCAGACCTTCGTCGGCGACGAGCGGGCGCGCAAGCGTTATTGGGCCGGCAGCCACCTCGGCTGGCACCGGTTCCGCTCTGCGGAGCCCAACCTCGGGCACCGGTCCCTCGCCCGGCTGGAGCAGAGCGGACTGATCAGCGGGGTCATCACGCAGAACGTGGACGGCCTGCACACCCGCGCCGGGTCGCGGCACGTCGTGGACCTGCACGGGTCGTTGGACCTCGTCGTCTGCCTGGACTGCGGTCAGGCATTCGGCCGCGACAGTGTGGCCGCGCGCCTCGAAGCGGCCAACCCGACACTGATGACACCGGGCGACGTGCGCACAGCCCCCGACGGCGATGCGGAGGTGTCCGACATCGACGGTTTCACCATTCCCGACTGCACGGTCTGCGGCGGTATGCTCAAGCCCAACGTCGTCTTCTTCGGCGAGCTGGTGCCGACGGTGAAGTTCACCGAGGCAACGGCGCTCGTCACCGGTGCGGAGGCCCTGGTCATCGCCGGCTCGTCCCTGTTTGTGAACTCGGGCATCCGTCTGCTGGAACAGGCCCGGCGCCGCAAGCTGCCGATCGTCGTGATCAACCGCGGCGAGACCAAGGGCGACGGCCGGGCACTGCTCAAGCTGGAGGCAGGCACGTCGGAGTCGCTGGCGGGGCTGGCCGACCGCCTCGCCGGCGCACCGGCGTGAAACAGGCCCGGTCCACCACCACCCCCACCCCCGCGACAACGGAAACGGCAGGATGACCAGACTTTCGATCGTGCGGCACGGACAGACCGAGTGGAACCTGCACACGCGGATCCAGGGCAGCACAGACATCCCCCTCAACTCGACCGGCCGGGCGCAGGCCGCCGAGGCAGGCCTGAGGTTGAGATCCCGGCGCTGGGACACCATCGTGACGAGCCCTCTGGACCGTGCCCACGAGACGGCCCGGATCATCGCCGGCGAGCTCGGCTTGCCGAGCCCGGAGGTCATCCCGGAGCTCACCGAGCGCCATCACGGCCAGATCGAGGGACTCACGTTCGCCGAACGACAGCGTCGCTTTCCCGACGACGTGCCCGTTCCCGGCCTCGAGACGCGCCAGGAGGTGCTCGACCGGGTGCTGCCGGCCTTCGGGCTGCTGGCCGCCGCGCGCCCCGGACAGTCTGTGCTGGTCGTCTGTCACGGCGGGGTGATCGGAACCCTGCTGCGCCATAGCACGGCCGGGGAACGGCCGCGCCAGAACGAGATCATCGCCAACGGCTCGGTGCACGACTTCGTCTGGCGGGACGGTCGGCTGGGGCTGACGCATTTCGACGCCACCCTGCGCGGCCGAGCCGAGAACACGCACTACACAGGCTGAACCGGCTGCTCCGCGTCGATGCCGGGGCCCGTAGCCGTCTCGGTCCGCGTACCGGAGTCATCCGCGGTATCGGTGCCGGTGAGCAGTTCCAGGAGCCGCCGGGCCGAATCGCGCCAGGTGAAGCGTTCCGCCTCGATGACGGAGGCTGTGGAGCGGGCCGCCCACTCCCCCGCGCCCAGCCGCCGCACGGCCAGGGCGAGCGCGTCGGTGCTGGCCGGGTCGAAGTAGAGCGCAGCGTCGCCGCCGATCTCGCGAAAGATCGGGATGTCGCTCACCACGACGGGGATGCCGAGGCTCATCGCCTCGACGAGCGGGATGCCGAAGCCCTCGTCCAGAGACGCCGTGACCAGCGCGGTCGCGGAGCCCAGCACCCGCAGGTACTCCTCGTCGGTGACGCCGTTGTGGAACACCAGCGTCGCCTGCGGCGCCAGGGCGGTCAGGCGTTCCCGTTCCTGGTCGCTCACCTGGCTCATCAGGTGGAGCTCATGGCCCGGTAGTTCCGCGGCTGCGCGCACCAGAGTGTCCACGTTCTTGTACGGCATGAACGAGCCCATGTAGACCAGGCGACCCGTTTCCGCAGCGGCACGTCCGGCGGGCGGCGTCGACCGCGTGTCGGCGGCGTTGTGGATGACCGTGACCGGCCGCCGCGTCAGACGGTTGTCCCGGATCAGGTCCCGGGTAGTCTCGGAGACGGTGACGACGCCGTCGGCCCGGTTCAGGAGCATCCGCTGCGGCCACCACGATAGGTGATACAGCCGCCAAATCAGGCGCAGCAAACCGGGCAGGTCCCGCGGCGGGGTGCGATTGCGGTAGTAGATCAGGTCGTGCACGGTGAGGAGCAGCCGGTACTTCCGGCCCCAGGATCCCATCGTCTGCATCGGAGAGAACACGACGTCGGGCTTCAGCTGGTTGATCTGGAGGGCGATGAACGGCTCCCGGATGCTGGTCGGGGCACTCACGAGCTGCCAGGGCAGATCCGGAAGCAGGTCGAGCTGCCGGTGGTCATTGATCAGCATGGTGACCGGGTGGAGCTTGCCCAATTCCGTGACCAGCCCGGCCGTGTACCGGCTGATGCCGTCGTGCCGGTCGAATCGGGTGTAACGGCAATCGAAGACGATTCTCACTTCGTCTCCCTTGCGCCGAGGAAGCGGCGCAGGGCGTCCGCCGCCTGCGCCGGCACCTCGTAGTGGATCAGGTGGCCGACGTCGGGGATCACCTGCAGGGTGGCATCGGGAAACAGCTTCTGCAGCCGGTATTGCGCTGCGACCGGCGTGATGTCGTCTTTCTCCGCCGCGATCAGCAGCGTGCGCTGCGGGATGCGACCGGCGAACTCGCTGACGTCGGAGCCGACCGATGCGGTGAAGGCTTCCAGCACAACCCGGCGATCCGCGAAGGCGGAGAAGTAGCGGTCGTGCTGGTTGTGGATCCAACGGCGCAGCTCGGGGTCCCCCGTCTTCGCCATGGTCACGCTCATCACGCGGACGATGACGCGGTTGCGCAGCAGGGCAAAGCCGAGCCGTTCGGGCAGACGCGCGGCCACCCGGTAGTAGAACACCGCCAAGCGGGTGAGGATGCCGCGCGGCCCGGCCAGGGCAGGTGCGGCGATGGGGTTCACCAGAACCACGTCGTCGGCGTGCAGTCCCCCTGCGACGGATGCCGCGACGATGATCGACCCGAACGAGTGCCCGAGCACCACCCTGCGCCCGGTCAGACCCAGAGCTGCCACGAACTCGGCCAGCCACCGGCCGTAGCCCGCGATGTCGTGTCGGCACCCCTGGAGCACGCCGGACTCGCCGAAACCGGGAAGGTCCGGTGAGATCATGCGGAATCCAGGAAGCTGGGCGACCACGGGCTCCAAGCCGTGGTGGTCGCCGCGGAAGCCGTGCACCATCACGATGGTGGTGTGCGCGGTTGGATCGCCGTACTCCCAATACCGCGTTTCGCTGCCCAGCACCGGGACGTCCCGGACCCTGACAGGGATCCGGACGAGCTGCGAATCGTAGGGCGAAGGAACATTCATCATCCCAAGTTTAGGGCGGCCGACGGCTGTCGCCGGACGCCCTCGGGCGGGAGGGAACGCAATGAGCTTCACCGCCCCGATCAAGCGTCACCCGGGACCCGCGCTGGTACCGCCGCGCCGTGTCCTCCGAGCTGATGGTGCGCTCCTTCGGAGACCGCAACGGCGACGGGACCGGTGACTACGCCGGACGCATCTCCACAGAGACACGGAGAACTCGAACTGGGCCCTCGACTCCGTGCGGCGCCGGTTCCACGACCACCGCTTCTTCTTGAACCAGCCGGACCTCAACTGCTTTTCCCACAACCCGATCGCCTTTCGGATCGAAGACTCGGTGCTGGCCGGCCTGCCAGCGGGCCGACGCCCGAGGCGCCCGGGGATGACGGTGGTCGGCCCTAGGCTTTCCCCATGAGCAACTGGAGTGACACCCTCGCCGTTTTCGACCTTGAGACGACCGGCATCGACGTGGAGACGAGCCGCATTGTGTCGGCCACCGTCGCGATCATCGATGTGACCGGGGAGGTGCTCGAACGCGTGGACTGGCTCCTGGATCCCGGAATCGAGATCCCGGCCCAGGCCACCACCGTGCACGGCATCACGACCGAGCATGCCGCCGCGAACGGCCGGGTCGCCGCCGACGGGGTGGCCGAGATCGTCGCGACGATCCGGGAGCACCTCGCCCGGGGTCTTCCTCTGGTGGCGTACAACGCGCCCTACGACCTCACCCTGCTCAACCGCGAGTCGATTCGCTACGGGGTTGCCCCGCTGGTCTCACCGTCGCCGGTGGTCGACCCGCTCGTCATCGACAAGGCCCTCGACCGGTACCGCAAGGGCAAGCGCACCCTTGCAGTGACCAGTGCGTTCTACGGTGTGCCCCTCGATGACGCGCACGACTCCGGGGCGGATGCGATCGCGGCCGGCCGAGTAGCCCAGGCCATCGCCCGGGCGCATCTGAAGACCCTGCCGGTCACAGTCGGCGAGCTGCACCTGCTCCAGGCACAGTGGTCCGTGCAGCAGGCGGAAAGCTTCCAGGCCTACATGCGCCGCGAACGCGACCCCGCGTTCGTCGCGGCGGGCGGCTGGCCCGAACGCTGACCCGGCAGCACCCGAGCGACAGCGACACCAGACCCAGAGCAGCAACATCGAAAGGGCGGCCAGCCGAAGCTGGTCGCCCTTTCGATGTGCAGGATGCCGCGGTATGGCGCGGTTCTACTTGCCGAAGCCCTTGTAACGCGAGTTGAACTTCTCGACGCGGCCGGCGGAGTCCATGATCCGCTGCTTGCCGGTGTAGAACGGGTGCGACTCCGACGAGATCTCAACGTCGATGACCGGGTACGTGGTTCCGTCGGTCCACTCGATGGTCTTGGAGCTGGAGACCGTCGAACGGGTAAGGAACGTCGCACCCGACGCGAGGTCGCGGAAAACCACGGGAGCGTACGTGGGGTGAATGTCAGACTTCATGAAGACTTCCTTATTGCTGTTCGATTGGTGAGTTGCGCTTCGATTAGCGAGTACAGACTCGCCAGGTGCGGCAGAAAAAACCGTGCGGCCCGAGGACCGACTGTCGAGTTTAGCAGAATCCACTGGCTGTGACCGCCATCCGGTGGCAGTCAGATCGCGCGGGCGCTGAAACGTCCGTCGGTCTCGTGCAACTCGATGGACAGACCGAACGCCTCGGTCAGTGACTCAGCGGTCAGCGCGTCGGCGATGGGCCCGGCGCTGACGATGCGGCCGTTGGACAGGAGCAGGACGTGCGTGAAGCCGAGGGGGATTTCCTCGACGTGGTGGGTGACCATGATGATCGCCGGCGACCCCGACTCGCTCGCGTAGCCGCCGAGGAGCTGCAGCAGTTCCTCGCGCGCGCCGAGGTCGAGGCTGGCGGCCGGCTCATCCAGAAGCAGAACCTCGGGGTCGGTCATGATGGACCGCGCGATCTGCACCCGCTTCTGCTCGCCGTCGCTCAGCGTGCCGAACTTACGGTCGGACAGAGTATCGAGCTTCCACTCGCCCAGCACCCGCTGGGCGCGGCGCTCATCGATGGCTTCGTACTCTTCGGTCCAGCGCCCGGTGACGGAGTACGCGGCCGTCATCACCACATCGAGGACCTTCTCGTTCGCGGGGACCCGGCGGGCCATCGCCGTCGAGGCGAACCCGATCCGCGGCCGCAGCTCGAAGAGGTCGGTGCGTCCGATCGGTTCGTCAAGAACCACGGCACTTCCGCTCGACGGGTGGATGAGGGCGGCGGCGATCTGCAGCAGCGTGGTCTTGCCGGCGCCGTTCGGGCCCAGGATCACCCAGCGCTGGTCGTCATCAACACTCCAGTTCACTGAGTCGAGGATGGGTGTGCCATCCCGGACGACGGAGACGTCGGTGAAGTGGAGAACGTTGACCATAAAGCCATGTTATCTGCCGCCGCCGATGCCCAGACACGCGAGACGGGTGCCGGGCATTCCTGCAGCACCCGTTTGGGCGGTTAGTCGGAGCCCGACTCAGAGTAGTGAGGCGTAGATCTCCCGGGTGCGGGTGGCGATTTGGGTCCAGCTGAACATCTGCTCGGCCCTGACCCGGCCGGCTCGGCCCATCGCGGCGGCGTTGGCCGGGTCGGCGAGGACCTCGATCAGGGTGCGCGACAGGTCTGAGACGAAAAGGTCGGCATCGATGGGAGTTCCGGTTCCGTCGGTGGCCTGATCGATGGGCACGAGCCGGCCGGTCACGCCGTCGGCGACCACCTCGGGGATGCCCCCGGTGGCCGTCCCGACGACCGGCAGCCCGCAGGCCATAGCCTCCAGATTGACGATGCCGAGCGGTTCGTAGACCGACGGACAAACGAAGACGGTGCCGGCAGTGAGCACGGCGGCCAGGTCGTGCTGCGACAGGAGGCGATCGATCCAGACCACGCCGGAGCGTTCGCGCTGGAGGGCCTCGACCCCGGCCGTGACCTCGGCCAGGATGCCCGGGGTGTCGGGGGCGCCGGCGCAGAGCACCAGCTGCACCTCCGGTGGCAGCGGGGCTGCCGCGCGGAGCAGGTAGGGAAGCCCCTTCTGCCGGGTGATGCGGCCCACGAAGACCACGGCCGGTCGGTCCGGGTCGATGCCCAGTGCCCGCACGGTGTCCCGGTCGTCCGTGGGCTTCCACCGTTCGAGGTCGATGCCGTTGTAGACGACGTGCACCCGAGCAGCGTCAAGTGCTGGATAGCTGCGCAGGATGTCGCGGCGCATCCCACCGCTGACGGCGATGACGGCATCCGCGGCTTCGAAGGCGGTGCGTTCGATCCAGCTGGAGACCCGGTAGCCTCCGCCGAGCTGCTCGGCCTTCCACGGGCGGAGCGGCTCGAGGCTGTGCGCGGTCACAACGTGCGGGATCCCCTGCAGGAGCTTCGCGAGGTGACCGGCGCCGTTGGCGTACCAGGTGTGGGAGTGCACGATGTCGGCGCCCTGCACGTCCTGCGCCATCTGGAGGTCGACGCCGAGCGTGGCCAGCGTCGCATTCGCGCCGGCCAGTTCCGCCGGCACCTCATACGCGTGGGTGTCGACGGCGTCGCGGAGCGCGCCGAAACATCGCACGGAGACGTCGATGTCGGTGCGAAGGGCCTTCACAAGCTCCGCCACATGCACGCCTGCTCCGCCATAAATCTCCGGGGGGTATTCCTTGGTCAACAGATCCACTCGCATGAGGCAAAGCTAGCGCAGGCTGGCCGGAGGCACACCCACTCGTGCTGGATCGACGTGACGAATGGCCCTACTGTAAAGACATGCAGTCAAAGAAGATCTTTGGAATCGTGCTCGCCGGCGGAGAAGGAAAACGGCTCATGCCGTTGACGGAGGACCGTGCGAAACCGGCCGTTCCTTTCGGGGGTCATTACCGGCTGATCGACTTCGCGCTGTCGAATTTGATCAATTCGGGCCTCACCCAGATCGTGGTTCTCACCCAGTACAAGTCCCACAGCCTTGACCGTCACGTCTCCCAGACCTGGCACGTTTCTGGTGGCCTGTTCAACTCTTATATCGCATCGGTGCCGGCGCAGCAGCGCCTCGGCAAGCGCTGGTTCAGCGGATCCGCGGACGCGATCCTGCAGAGCCTCAACCTGATCCATGACGAGAAGCCCGACATCGTCGTCGTCGTCGGAGCCGACCACGTCTACCGGATGGACTTCAGCCAGATGATCGAGGCTCACATCGCCTCCGGAGCCGCCGCAACCGTCGCGGCCATCCGTCAGCCGATCGGTCTGGCCGACCAGTTCGGCGTCATCGAGGTCGACGCGGCGACGCCGGACCGCATCCGTGATTTCCGCGAGAAGCCGAAGGATGCCGTCGGCCTCGCCGATGCCCCGCACGAGGTCTTCGCGTCCATGGGCAACTACGTTTTCAACACGGAGGCGCTGATCGAGGCCGTCCTGCGCGACGGCGAACGCGCCGACTCGAGCCACGACATGGGTGGCGACATCATTCCCGACTTCGTGTCCCGCGGTGAGGCCGGCGTCTACGACCTCAAGCTCAATGACGTCCCCGGATCCACCGACCGCGACTGCGACTACTGGCGCGACGTGGGTACCATCGACTCCTTCTTCGAGGCACACCAGGACCTGATCAGCGCACTGCCCGTTTTCAACCTCTACAACCAGAAGTGGCCCATCTTCAGCCAGCAGCTCAACTCTCCGCCGGCGAAGTTCGTCCGGGACGGACGCGGCTTCCTCGGCACCATGATCGACTCGATCGTTTCCCTCGGCTGCGTCATTTCGGGAGCGCACATCGAACGCAGCGTTCTCGGCCCCTGGGCCGCCATCGATTCCGGCGCCCAGGTGGTGGACTCGATCGTTTTCGACCGGGTGCAGATCAAACCGGGTGCGACCGTGCGTCGGGCGATTCTGGACAAGGACGTGGTGGTCGCCGCCGGAGCGGAAGTCGGCATTGATCGTGAGCGGGACCGCGCACGGGGCTTCAGCGTCACCGAGTCCGGCATCACCGTCGTCGGCAAGGGAGTCCACGTCCACCCGTGACCGAGTTCGTTCGTTTCCTCGTCGTCCTGGACGCCGATTCCACCCTGATCGAAGACGAGGTCATTGAGCTGCTCGCGGATGCGGCCGGCTCGCTGGCCCTCGTCGCCGAGGTGACCGAGCAGGCCATGCGCGGCGAGATCGATTTCGCGCAGAGTCTACGGCTCCGGGTCAAGACTCTGGCCGGACTGTCCACGGATGTTTTCGCGGAGGTCGGGCGGCTCGTCCGCCCGACTCCCGGGGTGCAGGCACTCATCGACGGCCTGCACGCCCGAGGCAGCAGAATCGGGGTGGTATCGGGCGGATTCCACGAGGTGCTCGACCCGCTCGCTGCCGCCTTCGGCCTCGATCACTGGCGGGCGAACCGGCTGGAGGTGGCCGACGGTCGCCTCACCGGCGGCCTGGTCGGACCCGTCATCGACGCCGCCGCCAAGGCCGCGGCCCTGCGGGAGTGGGCCGCCCTCGAGGGCGTAGCCCTGCCCCAGACCGTCGCCGTCGGCGACGGAGCAAACGACCTCACGATGATGCGGGCAGCCGGTCTGGGCATCGCTTTCAACGCGCAACCGATCGTGAGGGCGCAGGCGGACCTGGCCCTGGATACCCGCGACCTGAGCCAGGTCCTGCCGATACTCGGTCTGCGCGGTTAGTGCCCCATCCCCAGTCCGCCGTCGACGGGGATGACCGCGCCGGAGATGTACCCGGCGTCGTCCCCGGCAAGCCAGGTGACAACCCGAGCCACCTCGACCGGAGTTGCGAATCGTCCCGCCGGGATGCTGCGCTTGTAGTCGGCCTGCTGCGACTCGGAGAGTTTTGCGGTCATATCGGTTTCGATGAAACCCGGTGCGACGACGTTGGCCGTGATGCCCCTCCCGCCCAGCTCACGGGTCACCGAACGGGCGAGGCCGATCAGACCGCTCTTCGAGGCGGAGTAGTTGACCTGTCCCGCGGAGCCGTACAGGCCGACCACGCTGGAAATCAGCACGATGCGGCCGAACCGGGCCTTGAGCATCCCCTTGGACGCACGCTTCACGACTCGGAAGGCGCCGCTGAGGTTGGTGTCGATGACCGAGGTAAAGTCGTCTTCGCTCATGCGCATCAGCAGCATGTCCCTGGTGATGCCCGCGTTGGCGACAACCACCTCAACGGGGCCGAGCGCCGCCTCGATCTCGGTGAACGCGGCGTCGATGGATGCGGCGTCCGTCACATCCGCGCGCACCGTCAGGCTGCCGCTGGGGCCGTCCCCGGAACGGGCGGTGACCGCGACGCGGTGTCCCTGCCTGATGAACTCCTCCGCGATAGAGAATCCGATGCCGCGGTTTCCACCGGTGACAAGGACAGTTCTGCCAGTCGTCATGCTGGGTCCAATCTCTTTTTCTCAGCGAACGAACAGCCGTACGCACGTATTTTCCAGTTTAGGGCGTCTACGTTTAAGACCGACGAGACGTAGAATTTACAGGGAAAACTCCCCCGACTGACCGAATCGATGGCATCCATGAAGCAGCAGTCGATCACCTCGCTCCCCCCATCACCCGAGGAGCTGCGTCGTGCCCGGATGATCAAATACTCGATCGCCATGGGCATCCGGATGGTCTGCATCGTGCTGATGCTCTTCGTCCAGGGCTGGTGGCTGCTCGTCTGCGCCATCGGCGCGATCGCCCTTCCCTACTTCGCGGTCGTCTTTGCGAACGTTCAGGGCGGCGCCGTGGCGTCCACGGTCGTCCGACCGGGAGCCGTACAGGTGTTCCGGGCGCCGCCTCGTGGACCGGACAATGACGAGAGCGGAACGTGATCGGCCTCGGCGCCGATCTCGAAACGACGAACTGCTCGCGCGCCGGCTGTCGTGAGAACGCCGACTGGCGGTTGGACTGGCGCAATCCCCGTATTCACGCTCAAGACCGCGTGAAGACCTGGCTGGCCTGCGACCTTCACGTCGATTACCTCCGCGATTTCCTGGCCAGCCGAGACTTCCCATTAGCCGTCTCGCCTCTTCCGGTCTCCCTTGAGGCTGTAGAGCCGGAAGCCGGGCCGGCGTGATCGGCTGGAAATTTGCGTTCACCCGGCGCTGGGCCGGATACCTTGCGCTGACCATCCTCTTTGCGGCCGTCTGCTCCGGGCTCGGTCTCTGGCAGCTCGCGCGCCGCTCCGACGCACTCTCCGAAATGAGCAAAGTGGAGACCAACTATGCGGCGGACCCGGTTCCCTTGGCCGAGGCTCTGCCTGGTCTGGACGCGTTCTCCGCGTCTCAGAAGTGGCTGCCCGTTGTCATGACCGGCACATATTTGACGGACGACGAGCTGATCGTGCGTAACCGCCCGCTCAATATCAACCCGGGTTTCGAGGTTCTCACTCCCCTGCTACTCGCCGACGGCTCGGTCTTCATCGTGAACCGGGGCTGGTTGCCGACCGGGCAGACCCCCGACGCCCCGGCATCCGTGCCAACCGCCCCCTCGGGGGTTGTCACCGTCACCGCCCGGCTCAAGGCCGGTGAGCCTTCGTTGGCCGGGAGATCGGCCACGGGCGACCAGATCGCGACGATCAACCTCGACGAGGTGTCCACCCGGCTGGACCTTCCGACGTACACCGGCGCGTACGGGCTGATGGCTTCCGAGCAACCAACGCCGGACGAACGTCCCGTGGCGGTCACCCGCCCGGTCAAAGACGAGGGGCCTCACCTGTCCTACGCATTCCAATGGTTCGTGTTCGCCCTGATGGGCTTCGTCGGTCTGGGCTGGGCTATCCGGCAGGAGTACCGAGCCGTGAACTTCGACGACCCGGACGAGCGCGTTCGCGCCGCCGAGCGTGCCCGCCGTCAGGCTGCCAAACCGCGCAGCGACTCGGAGATCGAGGACGAGCTCATCGACGGCAGATGATCGGCAGGTCAGAAGGACACGGAGACACGAACGTCCGGGCCAGTCGGCCCGGGCAGTGCTTTGCTCAGGAAGGGTGATCAGGCGAGCATGATCAGATCAAGGTAGTCCTTGTTCCAGTGATCCTCAGTGCCATCGGGCATGATCAACACGCGCTCGGGGTTCAGCGCCTCGACAGCGCCCTCGTCGTGGCTCACGAGGACGACAGCCCCGGCATAGTGCGCCAGGGCGTCGAGGATTTCCTCGCGGCTTGCCGGGTCGAGGTTGTTAGTCGGTTCATCGAGCAGCAAAACGTTGGCGCCCGACACCACGATCATGGCCAGGGCCAGCCGGGTCTTCTCGCCACCGGACAGAACCCCGGCGGGCTTGTGCGAGTCGTCGCCGGTGAAGAGGAACGAGCCCAGAACCCGGCGCGCCTCCATCTCAGTGATGTTGGGCGAGGAGGACACCATATTCTCCAGCACGCTGCGCTTGACGTCGATCGTCTCGTGCTCTTGCGCGTAGTAGCCGATCCGAAGGCCGTGGCCGGGCACGATCTCTCCGGTGTCCGGCTTATCCACGCCCGCGAGCATGCGCAGCAGTGTGGTCTTGCCCGCACCATTGAGGCCGAGGATGACCACTTTCGAGCCGCGGTCGATGGCCAGATCCACGGCCGCGAAGATCTCCAGCGAGCCGTAGCTCTTGGAAAGGTCGGTGGCCATCAGCGGGGTGCGCCCACACGGGGCGGGCTCGGGGAAGCGCAGTTTGGCGACGCGGTCGACTGCCCGCACGGCGTCCAGTCCGGACAGGAGCTTCTCGGCGCGCGCCACCATCTGGTGGGCGGCGGCAGCCTTGCTCGCCTTGGCGCCGAACTTCGCGGCCTGCAGCTGGAGGGTCGACGCCTTCTTCTCGGCGTTGGCGCGTTCTTTCTTACGACGGTCCGCGTCGGCCACGCGCTGCCGCTGGTAGTTCCTCCAGTTCATGTTGTAGATGTCGATGACCATGCGGTTGGCGTCGAGGTAGAACACCCGGTTCACCGTGTCGCCGACCAGCTCGATGTCGTGGCTGATGATGATGCATCCGCCGCGATAGTTCTTGACGAACTCCCGCAGCCAGACCACGGAGTCGGCGTCGAGGTGGTTGGTGGGCTCGTCGAGGATCATCGTTTCCGCGGCCGAGAACAGGATACGGGCGAGTTCGATGCGGCGGCGCTGTCCGCCGGACAGGGTTCGCAACTGCTGGTCGAGGATGCGGTCGGGAAGGTTCAGGTTGCTGGCGATCGACGCGGCTTCCGCCTCGGCCGCGTAGCCGCCGAGCGCGTTGAACTCATCCGTGAGGTTGCCGTAGGTGCGCATGGCCTTGGCGCTGGTCTTGGGGTCGTCGCTGCCCATGTCGATACCGGCCTGGGCAAGACCCAGGGAGATCGTGCCGAGGCCGCGGGCATCCAGGATTCGGGTCCGAGCGAGCATGTCCGGGTCGCCCGAGCGGGGGTCCTGGGGCAGATAGCCGATTTCACCGGTGCGGTCGATCGAGCCGTTGGTCGGAACTGTCTCACCCGCCAGAGTCTTCGTCAGTGTCGTCTTACCAGCCCCGTTGCGGCCGACCAGGCCGATCTTGTCACCGGCGGAAACGCGGAAACTGACGTCTTCCATGAGCACGCGCGCCCCAACTCGGATTTCGAGATTTTGCACACTCAGCACAGCAACAGTCCGTTCAGGGGAGTCGTAGAATTTTCTGGCCGAAGCGGGCCAACTCTCCACTATATTTGATCGGTTGCGCCTCGGTGTGCGCCCGGAAGCGAAAGTGCCCCCTGGAGCGCCTTCGCCAGCCAGTCCCGGTAAGCGGCATCCGACCAGCCGAGGTCGAGGACCAGAGACCGGTAGGCCTGTGGATGCCCGAGCGCCCACACCGTCGCCGCCGCCTCGTGGTCGCTCACTCCCCCGCGCAGGCTGTGCCGTGAGCGCAGCGCGGTCGCGACCTCGCCGTACTGGAGAAGTCGCTGGGCGGAACGCCGCATCTCCAGCTCCGCGATGTCTGCATCGACTCCGGCCGCCTGGGCGATCACGCGGTGCACCCCGGACGTCTGGGCGTTCAGGTCGGCGATCCAGCCGGTCAGGATTCGGACGATCTCGGCGGCCGTGCGCGCTTCGGCGATCTGACTGCGCAGCGGTGGGGGGCCGGCTTCCTGTTCGTGTGCACGTGCGGCCACGCGGTCGAGCACGGCGGAGAGAACGGCGGCTTTGCCACCGACCGAGTTGTAGATGGTCTGCACCGCGACGCCTGCCTCGGCGGCGATCGAGCCGAGAGTGGTGGAAATGTACCCTCGCTCAAGCATCAGCTTGAGCGCGGCCCGCACGATCAAGGTGCGGGTCTCGCGCGACTGAGCCTCCCGGCGCGATTTGATGCTCATCAGGACTTCACCCTTCTTCTTAGAAGATCATTCTAAACACTGGAATGAAATTCTAAAGGGGTGCATTTCGGCCCGGGAACCATGCGGAAGCGCTCGGCCATAACGTTGTGTGACCGGGCGGGGTGCTTTGGCCAGACTGGCCTCCTATGGTTAGGCATGACACTCGTGCAGACGCCCGCCGCACTCTCCCCCCGTGCCGAAGATCGTGCTGGCCGCCTCAGCGCCGCCGGAACCGCTTGGAGTGAGCGCATCAGCGCTGACGCGTCGAAATAGAAACTGACCTACCGGGTCACGGCCGCCGGCGAGGGCTCGGTCGCCACCCGCATCACGGCCGGCAAGCATGTCTTCCCCGCCGACGAGCCCGGAACACTGGCCGGAGACGCTGTGGCGGCCAGCCCCGTCGAGATTGCGCTCGGCGCCCTGCTCTCATGCCAGGTGGTCGTCTACCGCCTCAATGCCCAGGGGCTGGGCATCCAGGTCGACGAGATCGAGATTGCCGCGGAGGGCGACCTCGACGTGCGGAGACTGTTCGGCATAAGCGAGGACGTGCGGGCCGGCTTCTCAGCGATCCGCCTCCACATCACCATCACCGGTCCCGAATCCGATGAGCGCTACCAGGAGCTGCGGGCAACCGTCGACGCGCACTGCCCGGTTCTCGACCTGTTCGCGAACCCCTCTCCCGCGTCCGTCATCGTCACGAAGGCGTAGCCGCATCCGATGCCGACCGGTGGTCAGGCCTGTCGCGTCCCGCGGCGCACCGTGTGGAAGCTGACGCACGATAGGCCATCCGCCGGCTTCCACGACGTGCGCCGTGAAGCAGTCACCCACTCGTCTCGCGGCGAACAGGGCGGAGGCCTACCGTCGGCTGCAGCTGCAGCCGCAGCGGTCGCTGCACGAATGTGAGGAGGTCGACGATGGACCACGAATCAGCCGCATCACCCCCAACCGAACCCGGACGGGCCTCCCCCGTCCGGCTCAGATGAGGAACAGGAAACCATCAGCCCTGCGGGCGACATGTTCGAGGAGGGTGAGACCGACGTCTGGCCGCACCCGTCCCTAATCGATTTGGAGAATTGGGAGCCGTCTGAGTTGGCGTCGTCCGCTGAGACGGGCGCTCGGGAAATGGGCACGGAGGAGAACACATCGGACGAGTGACCAGGATCGGATCACCGCCCAGGACACGTCGAAGGGGCGCCGGCCAGATGGCCGGTGCCCCTTCGACGTGACTGGATCAGGAGTGGATCAGGAGTGGATCAGGAGTGGATCAGGAGTGGATCAAATGAAGAAGCCGAGGGCACGGATCGACTCCTTCGGGGGCTTAACCGGATTAATGCGGAATATATTCCGTTTAATAAGAGGATACTTGCAGGCAGCAAGCAGGAGATGGGCATAACGGTGCTGTAGATCGCACTCCCGACACGGTTGGGGAGGCGTCCTGCTTCTCAAATGGGGACGGTATGGATACAAACTCGATTGATCGAAATATTCCTGCAACAGACATTGGAGCAGGGGGGACGCGGAAAAGTTTTCGGGAGGAACTGGACACGAAGCGGTACCACGTGGTGGATGACCACTGGGCCGGCCGGGTCCCTGCCCAGTACGGCGTTGCCCCGCGGGTGCGGATCGGCACGGACAAGTGGTTCAATCTGCTGTGGTTGATACCCATTGGACTGGTCCTGCTGATCGTGGGGATCGCCATTGCCAAGGGGCTGCGGGAGATGCCCGCGGTGCAGGACTTCATGAGCCAGTATCCGGGAGCGACTGCACTGCCCGACAACGCCCCGGTCGGGTTCCCGGCGTGGGTCGGTTGGCAACACTTCCTGAACCTCTTCATGATGATCTTCATCATCCGGTCCGGTGTCAGCATCATGGCGGACCATCCGCGGCTGTACTGGACCCGGCACTCGACACCGGGTAAGGACTGGTTTCGCATGCAGAAGCCGGTGCCGAGCGATCCGCTCTACACGGCGAAGGAGGACTCAATCACCTTGCCCGATGGTGTCGGGCTGCCGGGGCGCCGTCACTCCATCGGTCTCGCACGGTGGTGGCACCTCGGCGTCGATACGGTCTGGCTGCTCAACGGAATCATCTTCTGCGTTCTTATCTTTGCGACGGGGCAGTGGATGCGCGTGGTCCCGCTGAGCTGGGACGTCGTCCCCAACGCCGCGTCGGCCGCCCTTCAGTACCTGTCTTTGAACTGGCCGGCCGAGAGCGGGTGGACCAACTACAACAGTCTGCAGCTGATCGCCTACTTCATCACCATTTTCATTGCGGCACCTCTCGCCCTGGTCACCGGCCTCGGCATGTCCCCCGCACTGTCGACCCGCTTCCGCAAAATCAGCTCGGTGTTCAGCATCCAGGTGGCCCGTTCGCTGCACTTCTTCGTGCTCTGCTGGTTCGTCATGTTCATCGTTGTGCACGTCACCCTGGTGATGACCACAGGGGCCCTGCGCAACCTCAACCACATGTATGCGTCTCAGGACAGTGAATCGTGGGTCGGCATCGGGATCTTCGCGGCTTCGATGGTCGTCGTCATCGGAGGATGGCTCGCAGCCACGCCTTTCACCTATCGGCATCCTCGTGTGGTGCAGAAGGTCGGTTTCGCGCTGATCGGTCGCGCGCAGCGCCTATTTGAACACATCGACGCGAACCCCGGCCAGTACACGGAGAAGGACATTTCACCGTACTTCTGGCATAACGGCAAATACCCGGACTCCGAGGAATACCAGGCGCTTCGAGCGGGCAACTTCGCGGACTACACACTGCGGGTCAACGGGCTCGTCGAGAACCCCGTCGATTTGAACCTCGCACAGTTGCAGGTTCTCCCCCATCACGATCAGATCACCCAGCACTTCTGTATTCAGGGGTGGTCAGGGGTCGCGAAGTGGGGCGGAATCTCAATGCAGACGATCCTGGATTTGGTGCAGCCGAAACCCGAGGCGAAATGGGTCATTTTCTATTCCTTCGCGGCGGGTCCGGACGGTGGCACGTACTACGACGCCCAACCCATCGAGCAGATGAGCTACAAACTGACCATGCTCGCCTATGACCTCAACGGGCAGACCCTATCTTTCGGGCATGGAGCACCGCTTCGGTTGCGCAACGAAACGCAGCTGGGTTTCAAGATGGTGAAGTGGATCAAGGGAATCGAGTTCGTTGAGGACTTCTCTGAGATCGGTGCGGGGTTTGGTGGGTACCACAACGACCATGAGTTCTTCGGCTATCGGCAGTCCATCTAACGCACGCGAAAACCCCGATTTCCGGAAGAGATCGGGGTTTTCGCGTGCGTTAGGGGAAGTTCAGATAGAAAAGCCGAGGGCCCGCATCATGTCGCGGCCGTCGTCTGTAATCTTCTCGGGACCCCACGGCGGCATCCAGACCCAGTTGATGCGGAACTGGTCGACGACGCCGTCCAACGCCTCGGCGGTCTGCTCCTCGAGGACATCGGTCAGCGGGCAGCCGGCCGAGGTCAGGGTCATGTGGATGATCAGGGCTTCGTTCTCATCGTCCCAGCCCAGGTCGTAGATGAGCCCGAGGTCGACCACGTTGATACCGAGTTCCGGGTCCATGACGTCTTTGAGCGCCTCTTCGATTTCATCGAAGCGCGCCGGGGGCAGCGTGGAAACCATGCGCCTAACCTACGTTCGATTCGGTGAGAAAGCGATCGTAGCCCTCGTCTTCGAGGCGGTCGGCGAGTTCGGGGCCACCCTGTTCGGCGATCCGGCCGTCGACGAAGACGTGCACGAAGTCCGGCTTGATGTAGCGCAGGATGCGGGTGTAGTGCGTGATCAGCAGCAGACCCAGGCCGGTGTGCTCCTTGGCCCGGNGCTCGCACCGGGATATACCGCACCCCGGCGACGGCCGTGGCGAGCACGAGAAGCGCAACCCCGGCCAGGTGCCAGAACACCGGCAACGAAACGAAGGATGCCCCCGCGCCCGCCAGTGCGCCGACCACGGTGCCGAGGCTGAAGCAGGCGTGCATCAGCGGCATCAGCGTCTTGCCGATCGCCCGCTCAACCGCCGCCCCCTCGACGTTCATCATGACGTCGACCGAGCCCATCCCGAAACCGACCAGGGCCAGCCCGGCGAAGACCAGCTCGGTGGACCCCAGCAGGCTCGTGCCGACCCCGGCCGTGATGAGCCCGACCGAGGAGATCGCGACGCCGAGCACCACGGCGCGCCGGGCGCCGAGGCGGGCGAGCAGCCCGACCGCCGCCACCAGGCCGATCACCGACCCGGCCGAGAGGCCGAAGATGACAATGCCCACCTGCGCGGTCGAGAGCTCGAGGCCGTCTCGCACGGCCGGGATGCGGGACATCCAGGTGGCCAGTGCGAGTCCGGCAATGAAGAAGAGTGCGAACACGGCGTTCCGCCAGGCGTGCAGCCCGGGCCGGGCGGCTGGGGTGGCGGAGATTCCGAGGTCGCGGGCGGTGTGGGTCACACCCTCCACGTTATCCGAAACGCAATCTGTCGCACGTGGGGGGACTTCAGGGGGTAACAGAACGGGGGTGCCGCACCCCGCCGCACCGCGGTCGCTCTCCGAGATCTGCGCCGAGGGCGGGCTGCCACAGAGCACTGTGCGCCGCCTGCTCGGCGAGCTCGAAGAGTGGGGCGCCGTGCAGCGGGATGCCCGCGGCCGCAACCAGATCGGCCTGCGCCTCTGGGAACTCGGCCAGCACGCGGGGCGGCAGCTGCGCGACGTGGCCCGCCCCCTACCTGCAGGACCTCTCCGGCCTCACCCAGGAGACCGCGCATCTGGCCATCCGCGACGGGGCCGACGTGCTCTACATCGACCGCGTCTACGGCACCCGGCGCGTGCAGCAGGCCCCCCGGGTCGGCTGCCGGCTGCCCATGCACGCCACCGCCATGGGGCGCGCCATCCTGGCAGTCGAGGAGGACTGGGTGCAGGACGCCGTGCTCGGCGGCACGCTGATCGCCCGCACCGCCTTCACGAAGACCGACCACGAGCAGCTCCGCCGGGAGATCGAGAAGATCCGCGTGCAGGGGTTCGCGCTCGCCTCGGAGGAGGTTCGCCTCGGCTCCGGCTCCCTGGCGGTTCCGGACTTCCAGGCTGACGGCCGCGTCGTCGGCGGGCTCGGCATCGTGCTGCCGACCAGCCGCGCCCACCAGCTCGAACGCAACCTGCCGATCCTGCTCGGCACGGCCGAGCGCAGCCAGGCCGGAATCGCGCAACTCCCCCCTCGGCGCTGCAGCCCGCCGCCCGCGCCCGCAAACCACCCCGGTGATCGACCCCGTCGCGATCTGAGACCCGATGGATCCGGCAACCGTGTTCGGGCCGAGCGCGACCGCCGCGCAGGGGGACACGGTGCTTGGTTACATCCGGTCGGGCCTGGCGGAGGGTGCCCGCGCCACGACCGGCGGCGACGTGCCCAGCGGGTTCGACCGGGGCTTCTCCGTCACGCCGACCGTGTTCGCCGACGTGACGCCCGGCATGCGGATCGCCCGGGAGGAAGTCTTCGGGCCGGTGCTGTCGATTTTGCGCCTCGACCGCCTCGAGGAGGCCATCGGGATCGCCAACAACACTGATTTCGGCCTCGGAGGAACGGTCTTCTCCGCAGACGAGGATGCCGCCCTCGCGGTGGCTTCGCGGGTGGACACGGGCTCGATCGGGATAAAATTCTTCGCCGCAAGCCATGCCGCCCCGTTCGCGGGGCGGCATGGCTCAGGGCTCGGCGTCGAATTCGGCCTGGAGGGTCTGCACGTCTACCTCAAGCCGCAGTCGGTGCACCGCCGCATCCGCTCGTAGCCGGCACGGCGGTGCGCTCAGGATCGCGGCAGGATCAGGGCCGCATCTGCGGGGGCAGGGCGGCGATGATCGGGTGGTCCTTCTGGAACACGCCGGATTTCGCCGCCCCGCCGGGCGAGCCGATGTCGTCGAAGAACTCGACATTGGCCTTGTAGTACTCGGCCCACTTCTCGGGCACGTCGTCCTCGTAGTAGATGGCCTCGACCGGGCAGACCGGCTCGCAGGCGCCGCAGTCGATACATTCGTCGGGGTGGATGTAGAGCGAGCGCTCACCCTCGTAGATGCAGTCGACCGGGCACTCGTCGACGCAGGCACGGTCCTTCACGTCGACGCAGGGCAGGGCGATCACATAGGTCATCGGCACGCCCCGGTCAGACTCAGTCGAATCGGCGCAACGGGCTGGCTAGATGTTGAATCCAAGAGCGCTCATCATCTCCCGGCCGTCGTCGGTGATCTTGTCGATGCCCCACGGCGGCATCCAGACCCAGTTGATGCGGAACTGGTCGACGATGCCGTCCAGGTTGACGCCGATCTCCTGCTCGAGCACCTCGGTCAACGGGCAGCCGGCCGAGGTCAGGGTCATGTGAATGATCAGGGCATCGTTTTCATCGTCCCAGCCCAGATCGTAGATCAGGCCGAGGTCGACGATGTTGATGCCGAGTTCCGGGTCGATCACATCCTTGAGGGCCTCCTGGACGGCATCGAACCGCGCCGCGCCCAGGGTCGATTCCGCCGACTGCAGTGCGGTTGTCCCGAGGCTCATCGGGCGACGTCGGCGCTCTGGAAGCGATCGTAGCCCTCGTCTTCGAGGCGGTCGGCGAGTTCGGGGCCGCCCTGTTCGGCGATCCGGCCGTCGACGAAGACGTGCACGAAGTCCGGCTTGATGTAGCGCAGGATGCGGGTGTAGTGCGTGATCAGCAGCAGACCCAGGCCGGTGTGCTCCTTGGCCCGGTTCACACCCTCCGACACGATCTTGAGCGCGTCGACGNGTTCACACCCTCCGACACGATCTTGAGCGCGTCGACGTCGAGGCCGGAGTCGGTCTCGTCGAGCACCGCGAAGCGGGGCTTCAGCAGTTCGAGCTGCAGGATCTCGTTGCGCTTCTTCTCACCGCCGGAGAAGCCCTCGTTCACGTTGCGTTCGGCGAAGGACTTGTCCATGCGGAGCTGCTTCATCGACTCGCGCACATCCTTGATCCAGCT
>NZ_SOFA01000002.1:0-56288 GCF_004402835.1 Cryobacterium sp. Sr3
TGAGGTTTCTCTTGCGCCCACGTCTGGCCATCTTCACACTCCAAATCTTGGTGGAGTGTTGCGACGAGACCTAGAACTCGCCTGGCGTTTCTGGCCCTGTTTTCAGTTGGCGTTAACAGCGACAAGGCGGCAGCCGAAAACGCGGTGAACGTCGTGAACAAACGCGTCATCGGTTACCTCGACGACGATGTCTTCACTTCACTCACCGAGTTGAACGACGCGATCGAGGAACGGGTGCGAGAGATCAACCACGACATTCGCCGCGCCGACGACACGACCAGGTGGGAGAGGTTCGACACCGAGGAGCGAGAGCTCCTTGGCCCCTTGCCCGACGCCGGGTTTGAGGACGTCGAGTGGAAGGAGCTGAAAGCGGCCCGGAATTACCACGTCACCGCGGACACGCAACGGTATTCCGTGCCGTTCGCTCTGGCGGGCAAGCTGCTGCGGGTCCGGCTGACGTCGTCCCGAGTGACGGTCTTCGACGGGAACGACATGCTCTGCGAACACCCCCGGTTGGCTGGCCGGAAAGGCCAGTACTCGACCCTGCCGGAACATGTCCCGCCGCAGCAACGCAATATCGACGGGCTGTGGTCCCGGCGGCCTCCACGCGCAAGCGCGTCAGCACCGTCGTTTTCCGCGACACTATGCCAGACGTCTATGTTCGCGACGCCTCCCACTACGCACGCGGCGAGGAGGGAAAGTGATGTTCACCAGCATCGATTACGACAAGTTCCGCGCTCTTCGCGTGGCCCATGTTGCGACCCGGCTGGAGGAACTAATCCAGGACGAAGCCAACGACCCCCTCACCCCCGAGCAGCTGTTCCTCACTGCCGTCGACGACGCGTTGGAGTCCCGCCGCATCAATAAGGTCGACAAACTCATCCGCCAGGCCGCGTTCCCGATCTCGGGAGCGACCGTCGCCGAAGTCGACTACCGCGACGGACGCGGGATCACCCCGGTCAGAATGCGACGCTATGCCGCCCATGACTGGCGCTCCGATGTGACAAACCTGCTCATCATCTCGCCCACCGGCGGCGGAAAAACCTACCTCGCCTGCGCGTTGGCCTTCGGCGCCTGCCATAGTGAGCACTCGATCCTCTACTTCCGGATGGACGACCTCACCGAAGGCCCGTCATCGCCCGCGGCGACGGCATCGCCCACCAGAAGCTGTTGAACGAGCTCTCCAACATCGACCTGCTCAACATCGACGATTTCCTCACCGTCGGCATCGACAGCGACGCCGCCAGCGACCTGTTCGCGATCCTCGCCAACCGCGAACACCGGCTGCCAACAATGATCGCCTCGCAGACCGGGCCCGCGCACTGGGTTGCCGAGCTGCCTGACCGGGTCGCGGCGGACTCGATCGTGAACCGCCTCGCCAACCACGCCCGGATCATCAACCTCGGCCAGATCGACATGCGGAGGCACCGCAACGACCAAGCTCGCGCCCACGAGACCTACTGGGAATGAGACCGGAGCGGCCCGGGCACACAGCGCCCGGGCCGCTACCACCTCGTCAGAACCGCGCTACTAAGTGCATGGACTGGCGCTACCATCACGCGCTACTCGCCACTGTTCGGCAGCATCGATCACTGCTTGGACGCTGTTTCGGGCGATGCCCTGCGCGGACGCGATAGCACTGCCCGACAAACCCTGGTTGTGTAACTGCAAGACGAGTTTCGCCTTGATCTTCCGTACCATTACCGGTCCTCCTTCCACCATGTGTCCGTCACATGGTGGAAATAGCTTTTCAGGTGGCTCCTATCCACGCCAACGCTGGCTCTGGCTCTGAACGCCACGATCCGTGGGTGGAGCAGCGGCTCTGACCCGCACCAGACGTGGACCCCTCAGAGACAAGGACCGCTACAACAACCGCCGCCGGCGGCGCTCCTCGATCGGGCATGTCACCCCTGTGGACTTCGAGATGCAATACTCGTCACAGGCCGCAGAGATCCAACTCGCCGCTTAACCCGCGTCCACTCTCCGGGGTCAAGGCCAGTCCGGGAGGAGCCTGAGGGTGATGACGGCGAATACGTCCGCGGCAGCGCCTATTACGCCGAAGGGACGCGTTGAGCCGCTTGGACGGGGAGACCAAACGCAAGTTCCGCGAGATGAACGCGAGCGAGCTACTTGAAGCGATTGGCACCCAGGGCGAGACACTCTCGATCAGCTTGTCGTTCGACGAACGCGTCCGGCTGGTCGTCGATGATGCCTACTCCAGCTTCACGCACTCCTAGGTCGCCGGGCTGATCCGACGGGCGGGGCAGCGTTATCCAAACGCGGCCTTGCGTCGGTTCGACCTGCTCGACGAGCGCGGCCTGAACCGGCCGTTGCTGACCCAGCTCGGCACCTGCTCGTTCGTGACCCGGCAACAGAACGTCGTCTTCCAGGGGTTCACCGGGTCGGGGGAGTCGTATCTGGGCTGCGTGATCGCCAAGCGCGCCTGCGAGCACCGCATCCGCGTCCACTACGCCCGCATGCCGACCTCGAGGAAGCCTGGGTTGCCGCCCAAGACAAGACACTTCCGGCGGGTCCGGGAAGTTCCTCCGCAAATACGCCGCGATCACGTTGCTCGTCATTGACGAGCGGTTGCGGGACCGGCCGACGGAGTCGATGTGCGGCATGCTGCTGGAGCTGATGGAGCGCCGATACGGCGAAACAGCGACGGTGTTCTGCACCCAGTATTCGCAGAAGGACTGGCACCAGCGCCTCGGCTCCGGTGTTCACGCGGGCGCGATCATGACCGGATCATCCACGACACGATCTGGGTCGAGACGGGCACCTACAACATGAGGGAGCACACCGCACTAGCCACCGCGTAATCGATGACGGAGGGCGTCAGTGGCTCCCAACCACACCACCACTGGCGCTCTCCCGCACGATCGGTGGTGCTGAACCGCACGATTGGGTGGTGCCCAAAGCCTCAAATACTCACCCGGCCTTCGCCGCCCGCCGCGACCCGGTCTCACGGGACTAATCCGACCGCAAAATCCACCAGGGCAAGCGCCACAGCGAATCGCTCATCGCCCTCGCCCGACGTCACCGCGACGTCCTCTTGCACTGCGCCGCGACGGCACCCTCTATCAAGCCGACCACCCACTCGCCGCTTGACAAGCGGCATAGGTGGCACCCTGACTGGGGGTGTGCGCGAATCATTCCTTCGAGTCGAGTGGTGCATAGTGTACGCAAATGCGCGGTGTCCTCATTAGGGGGTCCAATGAATGCTCGATTCGAATGGTTGAAGCGATTTCCGTCGACCACGTCAAGTGAGGGCCCTCCGGCCGAGATGTCTGGTCGATCTCGCCGTTTATTCCTCAAAGTCACTGCCCTGTCTACTGCGGGAGTTGCGAGCGGTATGCTTGGGTCGTCTCTGACGCCGGCGGGTTCAAGTGCCGCGTCGACAACCGCTGACGTCCGGCGGTGGCGAGCAGTGGCCATGGCAGGAGAGCCAGGTCTCATAGTTCCGGTTCGAAGCGTAAATGAGTACGGCGCCGTGCCCTCGGTTCTGGTCGATCAAGCAAGTGCGATTCAGCTGGCGATCGACAGTGTGCCAAGTGGGACCACCCTTCGGGTGCCTGCAGGGGACTACAGGGTAGACACAACCGTCGTAGTAAACCGAGCGATCCGCCTCGAGGGCCCTGGCCGACTCGTGGCAGCGCACGATTCGCCCTGCATCTCAGTTGAGGCGGACGATGTGTACCTTGGAGGTGGGCTGTCGTTGAAGGGGCGACAACGCACAAAGTGGATTCCGGGCGCACGCGGAATATCTTGCATTGGTACAATAGAAAGCCCTCGTCGTCGTCTACACATTAGTGACGTCAATGTGACGCAATTCGGTGGCGGAGGAATTGTCCTTGAATTCGTGCAAGATTTCACGAGTACTGACACCGTAGTCGAAGGTTGCGCGTATTACGGTATGGCTCTCGTTTCGGTTCAGCGAGCAGCGATTATAAAACCAACCGTGGTTGATATCAGTACTGGCGGGTTGCCAAACGCCTACGGAATCACCGCGACCCGATGGAACGGCCCGCTGGCCGTGCATCCACGTTCCTCTGACGTACTCATCAGTGATGCCCTCATTGACGGCGTGCCAGATTGGGCAGGTATTGATACCCATGGCGGCCGCCGGATTACGGCGCTGAGGTGTATCGTTCTGCGGTGTAAACGAGGGATTGATTTCGTCGGCGGAACCAATGAACTCTCAGTTGTCTCCTTCGCTCCACTGGACGTTGCGATTCAGGACTGCGTTGTGGACGGGACGGGAATCAAGACCTCCCACGGGATCGGGGTGTCCGGTGCAGGCACAGTTGTCGGTTCACCGATTGAATACGCAACGGGGATGATTTCCGGCAATCACGTCATTAGGTCCGGCGATGCCTCAAATCACTCGCTCGGCGGCTTCTGGTTTCGAACGACACTCGGCTTGCGCGCGATCTGCAACCGCGCAACTGAGCCGGGTAGCCACGGAGTCGTGCTGTCTAGCGACAATCAAGCCTTCATTATTTCAGGGCTCCAGGTGACTGATCCATGGTCAGACACGCACACGATTCCGTCGGTAGTTTCGACGCGTTCAACAAACAATTCGGGCGTCATTTCGGGTTTTTACGGTCGGCGCGGAGGGAAGGAAGCCACATCAGTGCTGGCGTATGGCTTCTACCAGTCCGACCCCTCTACGACGACGACTGTGGCGGTTGGTCCGGATTGCGCAGTGGAATCGGGCACCCTCCTCGCGGAAGGCGGCGGAGGGCTTCGGACTGGAACCTCCATGAACGCAAGTGTGGTCCGCGTGGGCAGGGGCAACGGGCGAGTTGGATTCTTCAGCGCGACGCCAATACCCAAGCCGGTCATTCGGGCGGCTGCGAGCGACGGTGCAACAACGCAGGCACTCGTGAACGACCTGCGCACGGCGTTGATCAGCCTTGGTCTCCTTCGTTAGCCTCGCCTCGTTGGGCACGTCGTGTCGGCGATCCTTGAGCCGTTTTAACGCCAACTGAAAACAGTAAGCATGGAGCTGCTGCGCAGCCGCACCTGGGCGAATGAGAATCGGGAGATGGTCACCTCTTGCTGGCAGCGTTTCGGGGATGGATTCTGGTGACGTGTTTGTCGGCCTGGACGTCGATGGCCTTTGGTGCCCATAAGCTCGGAAAACAGTGTGGCGTGGAGGGTTGTGGGCACCCGGTCGTGGTGCCTTGAGAGCGAACTTCGGAGTCCTTGACGGACGGCCTTCCTCCGGCAGGCACATGTGATGGTGGTGCTCAACGAAGGAGGGTGGCAATGGATGAGGTCGTTCAATATTGTGCCGGCTTGGATGACCATCGGGACACCGTCGTGGCCGCCGTCAGACGCCCAAGTGGACGGGGACAATCGTCGAAGCACGCACATTCCTCACCGACACGAGGGGTCTGCTGGCGCTCGGCGACTGGCCTGTCGACGAAGGAGAGACCCGGGTGGGCATGGAGTCCACCGGTGTGTATTGGAAACCGGTCTTCTACCTGCTGGAGGATCGCGTCCCCGAGGTGTGGCTGATGAACGCCGTCCATTTGACGAATGTCCCGGGCCGGAAGACCGATGTGGGCGATGCGGAATGAATCGCCCAGTTGGTGGAACACGGTTTGGTTCGGCCTTCATTTGTCCCGCGGCCTCCGATCCGTGAGCTTCGGGATTTCACCCGGTATCGTCGGAGCTTGATCGAGGAACGAACTCGAGGTATCCAGAGATTGGAGAAGGCGCTCCAAGACGTCGGCGTCAAACTCTCGTTTGCCACGTCGACGATTCTCACAAAGTCGGGGCGAGCGATGTTGGACGAGATGCTCGCCGGCGAGGCCGACCCGGTTGTCCTCGCGAACCTGTCGCTGGGCCGAATGCGGTCCAAGATCCCGCAACTCCAGGACGCTCTTCAAGGCACGTTTCGGGTATCGCATCACGGTGTCCATGTGAAGCAGATGCTCGCTTACATCGATTTTCTGGATGGCCAGATCGATCAAATCGATGCTGAGATCGGACAGCGGGTAATGGAGTACGAACCGGTTCTCGAACGAGTGCAAACGATCCCCAGGGTTGGCCGCAAGAGCGCGGTCAGTCTGGTCGCGGAAATCGGCTTGGACATGGGCTCTCCTGTCGTAACCGTGGGTTATTCCCGGCCGGGGAGCACTGGTTTGTGGCCGCCGAGGCTGAGCATGGCGAGGGCGATGAGGGCGTCGGGTGATTTGAAGCCGAACGCGATGCGGGTGAGTAGTCGGATCTTGGTGTTCATGGATTCGATGCGGCCGTTGGAGAGGCCGTGCTCGATCGATGCAAGGATCGCGGCCCGGTGCTTGACGATGGAGCGTTGGAGTTTCACGAACGACGGGATTCGGCTGCGGCGGGCCCATCCGACCCACTTGTCCAGGGCCTCGGCGGCTTCGTCGCGGGGCAGCTTGAAGACCAGCCGGAGGCCTTCTTTGAGGTAGTAGGCCCGGCCCAGGGCCGGGTTGGTGTGAACGACCCAGGCCAGCTTGATCTGTTGTTTCTCGGTGAGGTTTTCGGGGTTTTTCCAGAGCGCGTAGCGGGAGTTCATCATCAACTTCGCGTGCTCGCTGTGAGGCCGGGCCGGGGCGTCGTGCACGGGCCGGCCAACCGTGCGGGACTCGTTTAGGCGGGCCTGTTTGCGGGCCTCGGTCCAGGCGGCCTTGCGAACTTCGTCGAGGGCTTCCGTGGCCCACTTCACGACGTGGAACGGGTCCGCGCAGCGGACTGCGTTCGGGCAGCGTGCTGCGACGACCGACGCGATCCACGCGGCCCCATCCGCGGAAACATGCGTGATCAGAGCGGATCGTTCCGCGCCGAGCGCATCGAAGAACGTGCCCAGGGTGGCCTTATCCTGGCCGGGTGCAGCCCAGACCAGACGCCCCGAATCGTGGTCCACGACCACAGTCAAGAACTTCCGGCCGCGCTTGTAGGAGATCTCATCGATCCCGATCCGGGTGAGCCCGGCGAAGGGATCATGGAGCTCTTCCGTGTCGGCCCAAACCCGGGTGATGATCGCCCCGACCGTCCGCCACGCGATCCGCATCAACACGGTGACCGCGGCCTTAGACGTCTGCGTGGCCAGCCACGCGACCTGAGAGTCAAAGTGATGCGTGTGGCCGGTCTGGTGCCTGGCCCATGGCACCGCAGCCACGATCACACCGTGCTCCCGGCACGACACCCGCGGGGCATCCGCCTCCAGAAAGACCCGGGTCGAGCCGAAATCCAATCCCCGCCACCGGCGGCGCCCCGCCCCCTCGTCGTAGCGCGGGCAGCGCTTCTGGCAGCTCCCGCACCGGTTCCGCATCGACCTGGTCAGCCGAACCGACGCAACAAAAACGCCCGCTACGAGGTCGAGATCAACGTCCTCGACCACTGTCTTGTCGACACCGAGCAAAGTCCGCCATATTGTTAGAGACCGCACGCCGTTTTCCCGCCTATAAAGTTTCTTTCCTTTGACAGTCAGAAACCTAGACAGGAAGCGGCGTGCGGCCGTTAAGGCGCTCCGAAACACCCACGGATACAGCAGGGGAGCCTGGACATGAGCGTGTTTCCCCCAGCGGCGCACCTGGCTTCCTGGGCTGGAATCTGTCCGGGAAACACGCATCCGGAGGCAAAGCGAGGTCAGGTCGAACCAGTCACGGATTTGTGGCGCTGCGCACAGCACTCACCTAGGCAGCGCAGTTGGCGGCCCGCACGTCCACGACGACGTCGACTACATCGACCAAGGCGTGGATTGGTCCGTTCGACGCCAAGCCCCAGAACAACAACTCGCCCGACTCGTCCATTAGATCGAGAAACTCGGCCGAGAGGTCACTGTCACCATGCCAGCCGCTTAGAAGCTACCGTCATCGGGAACCGCTAAAGAGATTCACACTTCAGGGCGAGAAACGCCAGGTGAGTTCTAGGGCGGATTCCAGCGGTCGTCGCAACACTGATTAGTCAGCTGAATCGTAGTGCCTCTTTGAGGGCCTTGGCTGGTGTTGTCCACCCGAGTCGTTTCCGGGGTCTGTTGTTGATCTTAATCGCGACAGCGGCGAGGTCGTCTGCGCTGTGAATGGCGAGGTCGGTGTGCTTGGGGAAGTAATACCGCAGCAGCGTGGGGCACGTACATCGGGGCGCCGTCGACGCTTGCACAGTGGCCGGCCCGTTCCTAGATGGGGTGTCAATTTCCTGGTCAAACCACTGTTGCCGGGCCAGTACAGGGCCTGGTAAATCGTTCCGTGGCACACTTGCCACAGATCGTTTCTGTGGGTGCGCGTCTCGGAGCCAGTAGCTGATCTGTTCGGGGCTCCAATCCAGTTTCAACTTGTCTTGGACCAGGTCGCGGAGCTGGAGGTATTGCCCGATGCGCCTAATTCGCGCCCGTCGCGCCTTCTCTCGCGCTCCTGCGTGGGCCAGGACAGCGTCGTACTGGCCGCGGTCGTGTCTTCGCATATTGCGGCGAAGCTCGCGGCTGATCGTCGACGGTGACCGGCCGAGACGCCTGGAGATCTCCCGGATGGAGAATCCTCCTCGCCTGAACAAGGCGATGCGCTCACGTTCGATGAGGCTCAGGTACCGTTCGTGTCTGTCTGCCTCGACAAGTCTTAGCGGGGCGATCCCACCACGTTGAGATCGCCAACGGTGACCGGTCGTGCGTCCGATCCCGACGCGCTTCGCGGCGGCGATCGGTCCGATACCGGCAAGGATAAGATTCCTATACTCGTCTTCGCGGTTGAGGTTTCTCTTGCGCCCACGTCTGGCTATCTTCACACTCCAAATCGTGGTGGAGTGTTGCGACGAGACCTAGAACTCGCCTGGCAGAAGTGGCCCTGTTTGGCCTTGACCCCGGTTGGTGGACACCTCACAAGAGAGAATGTTCATTATGGGAAACACACGCCGGGAGTTCACTCCTGAGTTCAAAGACGAGGCCGTGAAGCTGGTGATCAACACCAGTCGGCCCGTGTCGACCGTGGCCCGTGAGCTCGGCATCAAGGAAGCCACCTTGGGCCGGTGGGTGAACCTGTTCAAGGCCAGCCAAGACGCCGGTGAGGGCGGGGTCACGGAGACGGAGAAGGCCGAACTGCTGCGGCTGCGCAAAGAGAACGCCGACCAGAAACTAGACCGGGCGTTCCCAAAAAAGCCTCCCTCTTCTTCGCCCAGGAAGCCTCGGATACGAACGCCAAGCGTTCACACTAATGCTGGTGGAGAAGACCAACTTCAGCATCGTCCGCATGGTACGCCTCCTCGCCGTGTCCCGGTCGGGTTACTACGCCTGGCTGGGCCGCAGCCCGTCTGAGCGGGCGGTGCGGCGGGAGAACATCGAGCAGAAGGTTGCCTGGTTCCACAGCGACTCAGACGAGGTCTACGGGTCCCCGCGGATCCTCGCCGATGGCGAGATCATCTCCCGCAAAACCGTGGCCAGCACCATGCGCCGCCTGGGTTGGTGAGCATCAGCCCGAAACGCTGGCGCACCACCACGGTTAGCCAAACCGAGGACGCCTATCCGGTCGACGCCGTCAAACGGCAGTGGGATACCGGGGCTCTGAACCAGGTCTGGGTGGGCGATATCACCTACCTGAGGACCTGGGAAGGGTGGCTCTATTTGGCCACTGTCATCGACGCGCACTCGCGCCGCGTGATCGGCTGGGCCATCGCCGACCACATGCGAACTGACCTCATCCAGGACGCCCTGGTCATGGCCATGGCGCTCTGCGGTGAGCGGCCCGAGCAGGTGATCTTGCTTTCCGATCGCGGCGCCCAATACGCGTCAGCGCAGATAACCGCGTTCGCTAAAGCGCACCGCATCACCCGGTCGATGGGCTACACCGGGGTCTGCTGGGACAACGCGATGGCGGAAAGTTTCTTCGCCACGCTCAAGACCGAGATCTACCACCGACGCGTCTGGCCCAGCAAAAACAAAGCATCCAAAGAGGTCGGCGCCTGGATCGAAGACCGCTACAACCGGCGCCGCCGGCACATATCCCTCGGCCAGGTCAGCCCCGTCGACTTCGAACTGCAATACTCAAACCAGAACGTGGTCTTCGCTAAAGCCGCGTAACCCCGTGTCCACTAACCGTGGGCAAGGCCAGTTTCCGGTCGGCGAACAGGCCGCAAGAGGCGCAGCAGCACGATCGGTACGAGGCCACCCAGGTTGACGAAGTTGAGACGGAGCAGGCCGGCGCGGCATGCGATATCCGTTCAGCCAGCCAGACCCCGGCTCGAGGCGGGGACCACATTGACGCTGAGGCACCAGGCGCCCAGCCCGGGTCGGCGCACAACGCTATTGAAAGATCTCATTCATTGAGCACCACCACCATCACAGGTGCCTGCCGGAGGAAGGCCGTCAGTCAAAGATTCTGAAGTTCGCTCTCAAGGCACCACGACCGGGTGCCCACGACCCTCCACGCCACACTGTTTTCCGAACGCATGGGCGCCAAGGGCCATCGACGTCCAGCCTTCACCAGAGTCCATCCCCAAGACGCTCGCAGCAAGATAGGACTATCCTTCCGATTCTCATCCGCTCAAGTTCTCCTGCGCAGCAGCTCCATGCGTACTCTTTTTATTCATGTTTACTCTTTTTCACACGGCAGAAGTGGCCCTTTGTCAATCAGCGTTGCCACGACCTTCAAGCGCCGGCGCATCTACGGCGGCGTGCTAATCTCCCGACGCCGCGACATCATGATCTTGTCGCCCAATACATCTGACATGAGTGAGCTGAATGATGCCGTGAGGTGGCTGCTGTCGCGATAGACGAGAGTGTCCCCGATCACTACGGGGCAGGAATGGTTGTTGCACAAATACCGTGTTAGATCAACAAGCTCCCCACCGCCACGTTTCGTAGCCGTCTCCACCACCGAGGCGATCGCAAGCGAACGAGCGTCGCTGAATCTGCGGCTGCATGCGTCAGCGTCCGCAAGGTGTGCGGACAAGCACGCCGAGGGGGAGATCTCGAAGTTTGGGGTGTCAGCCAACACCACCACGGTCGACTCAACCGATAAGCGTCTCACCGTCTGCTCAACAGCGGTCGACAAGGCGGCGAGGTCACGGTGCCCAAGCCCGCCGAGGTCGCCGTCGAGAAAGTTCGAGAGGACGACGACGGCAGGCGGATCGCTTTCGAGTCGCGAGACCACTCCCTCTCGCCATTGAGCGCACTCGGGGTAGGGCGCAACCAACAGGTATGCAGGAAGCTCAAATGAAGGGCAGGAACTCTTGGTATGAGCGGTCAGCACAATCTTCCCTTGCTCGGCGAGAACGTCGAGGGCCGGAAACCAGTGGGCCGCATGAGAATCACCGAATAGTGCCACAGACACGGGTGCTCCGAAGTCGCCCGTGGTGCAGCCCTGCGGATCGGTCTGAACGACGGGAAGATGGCACCCCGAACCATATATGGCCGGGTTGTCAGCGCTTGCCTTGCGAATGCTCGGCACCATATTCGAGGGTACGTAATTTGTGCCAACCGGATGGGTCGAAACGACTGCCTGGGGAGCCTTGCTGAGCAGATAAAGAGGCAACGTGCGGGCATTGGTCAGGGCGAAGAGTGCGGCAGAAGTAAAGGCCACAGTGAGGGCAGCAGCGACCCAAAGCGTTGCGCGGGGCCGGGCGATAGAAGCTAATCTCCAATTGCTCGCGGGGTTCTCAACCAGCCGATCAAGCAACCAGGCGACCGGCACGCTCAAGGTTACAAGCGCAAGGCTTGCCCACAACGGAAGTGTGTGCCTCTCACTTGTGATTATCTGCGGGATCACTAAAAGAGGCCAGTGGACTAGGTAGAGCGAATAGGAGATCGTGCCGATGAAGACCAGAGGTCGCACGGAGAGCACCGCTTGACCAGTCCATCGCGCCTGATTCTTTAGGGCCCCGCCGAGAATAATGAGAACGGCAGCGCCCACGGGAAGTGCAGCTGCAAACCCCGGGAAAAGGGTGGCTTCATCGAAAGCGAGCGCGGCTGCAAACAGACCAACAATTCCCGACCAACTGAGAATGCCGCTCAGACGGGTCGAGAGCTGAATTCGCGTCGAGGAGACGAGGTAGGCGACCACGCCGCCGGCAGCGAACTCCCATGCTCGCGTAGGAACCATAAAAAAGGCCCACGGCTGTGCCCGAGCCGTGATCCAAACGCACAGTCCGAGGGAGACGACTAGCGTGACGAGCAGTGTACAAAGGATGGCGCGGGAAGATCGACGGAAGAGAATAAACGCGATCGCCATAAGCAGCGGCCACGCAAGGTAAAACTGTTCCTCAACTCCAAGCGACCAATAATGCTGAAACACCGACGGGTTCGGCCCCGAAAGATAATCGACGTCGTTCTGTGCAAAGAGGAAGTTTGGAATGTACAACGAGGTCGCTGCAGCATCCTTGAAAATCGGTGGCAGGCTAAGCGGTGGAACCCACAAGCGCGCGGCGACTGTAGTGAGCGCAATGACCGTCATGGACGCTGGAAGGAGCCTTCGCAGACGCCGTGCGTAGAAGTCGATCAACGAAATTTTGCCGTGGTCGGCCAACGTGGCCAGCAGATGCGCCGTAATCAGGAAGCCAGAGATAACGAAGAAGACATCGACTCCCACATATCCACCAGTTAGACCCGGCAGCTTCGCGTGATAGAGGACGACGAGCAGCACGGCAATCGCGCGGAGGCCTTGAATATCGGCGCGAAACCCAACGCGCTTCTCGCCCAGCCGCACACTTGGCGACGCGTATGGCGCCCGCTCGAGAAGAGTGGTGGGATTTCGAGCAGCCGTCACCCGTCAACATTAGCGGGCTGAAGCAACAGCACCTCCACAACCCGAGGTGGCTCAAGGCCCCCCGGCTCGCCCACATTCCAACGGAGTCCTCAGTCTCAAAGGGTAAGACTGCTTCTCATGTCGCTGGCCTGCCCCACCGGACCATGTGGCCGCGTTGGTCTGCCTGGCGCGTAGACTACGAAACCGAGTAGATCGACCAGGGGGATCCAATTTTCATCGCGAACAGCGCATCAGTTGCACAATCGGCATCAATTGGTGAAGGATCCAAAATTTGGGATCTGGCCCAAATTCGTGAAAACGCGATACTTGGTTCCAATTGCATAGTCGGTCGTGGGGTGTACATAGGCACGGGGGTATCCGTTGGGGACAATTCGAAAATTCAGAACAATGCTCTTCTGTATGAACCCGCTACTCTCGGCCGTGGTGTCTTCGTAGGGCCAGCTGTGGTTTTCACTAACGACACCTATCCTCGAGCAATCAATCCAGACGGTACACAAAAAACCGCTGAGGATTGGATCCCGACCGGTGTCATTGTTGAGGAAGGTGCCGCAATCGGTGCCCACTCAGTGTGTGTCGCACCAGTGCGCATCGGGCGGTGGGCCACCGTCGCCGCGGGGGCAGTAGTTACCCGCGATGTCCCCGACTTCGCGCTCGTTGCGGGGGTTCCGGCTCGACGGGTCGGCTGGGTGGGCAAGACCGGCCGACCTTTGGCACACGCCGAGAATGCATGGGTATGCGCCTCAACTGGCGAACGATATCTAGAAAGCAAAAACGGCTTGACGGAGGCCCCCGAATGACTAAAACATTCATACCAGCAGCACGCCCGATCATCGGCGAAGACGAACGACGTGCGGTTGACGCAGTTCTGGTCTCCGGGCAACTCGCGCAGGGCGCCGAGGTCGCGGCGTTCGAGACGGAGTTCTCCAACGTTCTCGTGGACGGCCGCGCTGCTGTCGCGGTTAACTCAGGCACGGCCGGATTGCACCTCGGCCTTCTGGCCGCGGGTGTCGGCCCAGGGGACGAGGTGATTGTTCCGTCGTTCACCTTCGCGGCGACGGCCAACGCTGTTGCGCTCACCGGCGCGACGCCGGTATTCGCCGACATCGAGCTTGATCACTTCTGCCTCAGCCCGGTATCGGTAGAGGCGGCGATCACCGATCGCACCGTCGGCATCATGCCCGTTCACCTCTACGGACACCCAGCCAACATGCCCGCATTGCAACGCCTTGCCGAGAAACACGGCCTCAAGCTTTTCGAAGATGCCGCGCAGGCCCATGGCGCCAGCCTGAACGGCCAGCGCGTCGGCTCGTTCGGCGCTTTCGCTATGTTCAGTCTTTATCCCACCAAGAACATGACATCCGGCGAGGGCGGGATGGTGACCACTGGTTCCACCGAGATGGAGCGCCGCCTGCGCCTTCTGCGCAACCAAGGAATGGAACGGCAGTACGAGAATGAGCTCGTCGGTTTCAACGCTCGCATGACGAACATCCACGCCGCCATCGGCCGTGTGCAGCTCACAAAGATCTGGGACTGGACAGATCGTCGACGCGAGAACGCGGCCTTCTTTACTGAGAACCTGACCGGTGTTGTGACTCCGAAGGTCGCCGTCGGCGCAGAGCACGTTTACCACCAGTACACAATCCGGGTCGGCGAAGAACGCGACCGCATCGCGACTGCACTCCGAGAGGAGCATCAGATCGGCACGGGCGTGTACTATCCGATCCCTAACCACAGGCTGCTACCGTTCCGATCCAAAGAGGATCTACCAAACACGGAGACAGCCGCACTTGAGGTGCTGTCACTTCCCGTTCACCCGTCCCTTTCCACGGCCGATCTCGAGCGCATCGTGACCTCCGTCAATACGCTCACGACGGCAGGTGCCTGATGTCCAATCTCCGAGCAGGCCTGATTGGGCTTGGCATGATGGGAAGGCACCACGCACGGGTGCTGAGGGAGCTCCCCGGCGTCGACCTCGTCGTTGTCGCCGACGAGACGGGCGATGCCCACAATGTTTCAGGAACGACTCCATTCTGCATGTCTGTTGCAGAGATGCTTAGCCACAACTTGGATATGGCCGTTGTCGCGGTGCCGACTGCCTTTCACGAGTTGATCGGCTTACAGCTCGCCGAGGCGAACGTTCACACCCTGATGGAGAAGCCAATCACGAACACGGTTGAGGAGGGTATTCGGCTCGTTGAGGCTTTTGAGTCTCGTCACCTAATCGGTGCCGTGGGGCACATCGAGCGGTTCAACCCGGCTCTTCAAAGCATGCGCGAGAGGATCGCGGCGGGTGAGATCGGCAACGTATACCAGATCGTTACACGCCGCCAAGGCCCCTTCCCCGCAAGGATCGCCGACGTCGGCGTCATCAAAGACCTCGGCACCCACGACATAGACTCCACCGCTTGGCTGGCACAGAGCAACTACGAGTCGATTTACGCCCAGACCGCCCACAAAAGTGGACGCCCTCATGAGGACCTCGTCGTCGCCACGGGACGCCTCGCTAGCGGGGTTATCACTAGCCACCTGGTCAACTGGCTGTCGCCCTTGAAAGAGCGCGTCACCATCGCGACTGGCGAGAAGGGATCTCTCGTTGCAGACACGATTACTGCGGACCTCACGTTCTTCGAAAATGGCATTGCTGCCACAGCTTGGGACTCCATCGCGGCGTTTAGGGGCGTATCCGAAGGCTCGATGATTCGGTATGCGCTGACCAAGCGAGAGCCCCTCAGAGTCGAACACGAGGCATTCCGAGATGCAGTACTGGGTCTACGCCAGGACGTGGTTACGTTTCGTGACGGTCTCGCTACTCTTCGCGTTGCTGAAGCCGCAATCAAGTCCTCATCCAGCGGAGACGTGACTTGGCTCTGAGGCCCGCTTGGCAATCCCCACCCCCAAACAAAGGTTGATCTCCAAGTGAAAATCGCTGTTATAGCCCTCGGTAAGATCGGACTTCCCCTCGCCGTTCAGTTTGCGAGCAAAGGCAACACGGTCATCGGCATCGACGTCAATGCGACCGTAGTTGATCTAGTGAACCGAGGCATTGAGCCTTTCCCCGGAGAGTCTCATTTGCAGGAGAAACTGTTGGAAGTCACCTCGGCAGGCTACCTCCGTGCTACGACCGACTACGCTGAAGCAATTCCAGACGCGGATGTTGTTGTGCTCGTTGTTCCGCTCTTCGTCGACGACGACGCCAATCCCGATTTTGGTTGGATGGATGCTGCAACGACTTCGCTTGGGCGTCACCTGACAGCAGGCACGCTCATTTCGTACGAAACCACGTTGCCGGTGGGAACAACGCGATATCGTTGGAAGCCTCAGCTTGAGTCAATCAGCGGCCTAACGGAAGGCGTGGACTTCCACTTGGTCTTTTCTCCGGAGCGTGTGCTCACTGGGCGTGTGTTCGAAGACTTACGCAAATATCCCAAACTCATCGGCGGGCTTTCTGCAGAGGGCTCAGCACAGGCGACGCAGTTCTATGAGACTGTCCTTGACTTCGATGACCGTCCTGATCTTCCTCGTCAGAACGGAGTCTGGGACCTCGGGTCAGCAGAAGCTGCGGAGATGGCAAAACTGGCAGAGACCACCTACCGTGATGTAAACATCGGCTTGGCCAATGAGTTCGCGACCTACGCCGACAAGACCGGGATCGACGTCTACCAGGTCATCGAAGCCTGCAATTCACAGCCGTACAGCCACATCCACCGGCCTGGTATTGCCGTGGGTGGTCATTGCATTCCGGTCTATCCGCGTCTGTACTTATGGAACGACCCTGAAGCTACAATCGTTCGAGCTGCTCGGGCGCGCAACGCTGACATGCCGGAACATGCGGTGCAACTCCTTGAGAGTGCCCACGGATCGTTGAAGGGCGCCCGGGTCGTGGTACTGGGGGCTGCCTACCGCGGCGGGGTCAAGGAAACCGCATTTTCCGGCGTCTTCGCGACTGTCACCGCCCTAGAAGCTGCCGGCGCGACGGTCTTCGTGCATGATCCCCTCTACTCCGATGACGAGCTGAGTGCTCTGGGCTTCACCGCGTTCGAAATAGGCGCTGAGACGGACGCGGCCGTCCTTCAGGCCGACCACGTCGACTACCAGGCGTGGGGTCCGGCGGAGCTACCTGGTATCCAAACAATTCTCGACGGCAGGCGCGCGCTATCTGCCGCTTCGTGGCCGGCGGTCACCTATATCGCGATCGGTCAAAGCGGATCGACCGTCTGACACCATGGTTGGTAGGCGAACCTCTGGTTGGCGGTCAGCGAAGGCTGGCGCCGATGCCGAGGAAATCTGCTTCCGCAGGGCTTCCGGCCTTAATCGCGTAGTCCCAAGGGACCCGTTCCCGGTGATCCGGGATGTGGGTGTCATCGATCGACGGGCTGCCCGGGCTCGCCCGGCGGTGCCGGGCGACTGCGACCGACCTGGCGAGCCCCGGCTCGGGCGGCGCGAAAGGGCGCGACCGCCGACTCATCGAAATCCGCGGCCGTCAACCGTTCCTCGTTCAGCCAGCGGCCGACGTCGCCGACGATCTTCAGCATGCCCCGCCGCGTGCCCGGCGTGTAGCCAGCAGCGGCCAGCTTCGCATCGATACCGGCGATATGGGGCGCCATCGCGCCTAGTTTTCTGCGTGTTCCTGACATCGTCTCGTTCCTCGTCCGGAGGCACGATGCCTCCTCGCGAACAGCTTCCAACGACGCCGAAATTATGCCGACAAAATCTTTTGGACCTTGCGAAAAATGCAAGCACTATCAGTGATATCGGCAAGTATCCACGGCGACATCGGCAGCATCACGAAGTCGACATAAGTCAACCACGAGCAGCGTCGGGCCGGGGAAGAAGCGGATCATCGTTCCCCATTTGCCCTCGATCGCGGCTCGGTGGCAGCGGGCTGCGAGGTCGGCGGCGGAGGTGAAGTAGGTGCGGTAGTCGGCCGTCACCGCGGCATGGCCGGGGCCGGTCGCGATGTGTGTTTTGCAGACTCCGGGCGGTCCGATCAGGAGCACGTCGGTCGCGGTCTCGAGGTAGCGGCAGGTGCCGAGCTCGGCGAGCAGGGACCGGTCGATGCCGAAGATGGCATCGAGGTCGAAGTCGTCGAGGGTGGCGCCGGTGGGGAGGTTCGCGAAGCGGAATCGCCCCGAGAGGCGCGGGCGTCGGTCGCAGTGACCTCGGTGACGTGGCCGCGCAGCTGCTGATAGACGCTTGCCGGCGTCGCCGCCGTCACGAGCGTGGCGGTCGTTTCGGTGGCGGTGAGTAGTGTGTTCATCGGAGAGTGTTCTCGCGGCCGTCTCGTAGGCGGCCAGGCTGATCACTGTGGCGGGTTCGGTGGCGCCGGTCAGCGCCATCGCGGCGCGGCGGGCCGCGATGCAGGGTGGGTGGGATGCGTTCCTTTCCCCGGTGCGGTCGGCCGGGAGTCGCAGCGTTCAAAGCGATGGACTCGAGCACGGTGACGTGTCCGCTGCCGCGGATCGTGACCCCGAGGCCAGCCTCCGCGACAGTGTGCCGGGCGATGACGATGCCAAAGACAGTCGCGATGTCGATGGTCTGCGCGCCGAGCCTCTGATGGACGATTACGCGGGCCGCGGCCAGTTCCGGCGGCACCGAGTAGCGGTTCCCGCACCAATCGATCAACGCCTGCCGCGTCGCGGTGCGCTCCTCCGTCACCACGACCGGGAACAGCGTCGGCGGCAGCGAATGGAGCTGTTCCGCGGCGAACATCGCCGCGGCCTTCGCGGCACCGGCTGTCCTGGCGGGTCGCGAAGGCGGTCAGGCACTGTTGCGCCTGTTCGAGGGTCACGTCGTCGGGGAGGTTGCGCCAGGTCCATCGTCGGGGAAATCACCGCCCGCCAGCCCCCCTCTAAATGCGCGAGCGAGCCGACGAGCATGTAGGCGCGTTTTGTCGGGACCTCCCAGACGGCGGGTTCGACTGGTAGCTCGACCTAGTCGAACTGGGTCGTTTTGTTCCGGTCGGACGGCACGGCTTCTCGTAGTCGATAGACTTGGGCGGCATCGAACCGGGGGAAATATGTCAAGGACCATGGTGGCGTCGAATCGGCAGGGCGAGCGTTCGAAGCGACGGTACCTAGACGGATGGTTCGGCCCGGCTGCCCTCGCCGTACTCGTGTTTGCGGGTCCATTGAAATCCAGCCCCGCCCTCACATGGCTCCCAGTTGACCTCACATTGGCGGCAGGCTCGATCGTCGCACTTGCCGCGATCGCGTCACGGCTCAATCGCGGCCACACGGTTAGTGCCGTCGCTATCCCACTGGTGTTACTCGCGCTGTTCCTTCTTGGTATCTTCGGGTCGTCACTCGATGGTTATTCGTTGTCGAAGATAGTCGCCTTGTATACGCTGACGTTCCTAGCGATGCTGGCCCCGTTCTACGTTCTCCGCACCGCACCCCAACGGCGGGTCTTCATCACGGCCCTTGTCGCCATCGCTATTTTTGTGGGGATACTCACCATTGCCGCGCCAAGCCAGGACATTGCATACGCGGGGGTACGCCTGCTCGAAGGCTCCAACACGATCAGCACCGCACAGATGCTGTCCGCCGGGGTCGTAGTGTGCCTCGTGCTAGCCGCGTCCCTAAAGATTCACCCTAGCAGCCGCCTAATCCTTGCAGTACTCGGCGGCGTGCTTGCGTTCAGCGCCCTTGGCACCGGAAGCCGTGGCCCCTTTTTTGCCATTGGCCTTGCCTTGTTTGGTGTCATTGTCATGTCGCCGATGTTCTCCAAGCTCCGCGGCCGAGCAATCGCCACCGCCTTTGTCGTCACCAGTGTCGCTGCGTTCTTTGCAGTGCGAGGCGGCGGTGGCGGGGCCGCTCGGATATTCGGGTTCATCTCAGGGCAGGAAGATAACTCCGTGCGCGTCCGCCAATACTTGCTCGGGCAAGCAGTCGAAAATATTGGTGCGTCACCAGCGGGCATTGGTTGGGGCAATTTCATCCAAATCGCTGGTCTTTGGCGTTATGTCGAGGGCGACCGGCTCTACCCGCATAACGTCGTCGTGGAGATTTTCCTTGAAGCCGGATGGCTTGCCGGGTTCGCGGTCCTCGTCTATCTGGTATGGACGTTGGTTCGGGCGGCGAAGTCGTCGGCCACGCCCATGTCGGCGGTCATCTTTGGCCTAACCATCTTCTCCGTGTTCAACGCGATGGTATCTGGCGACATCAACGACAACCGCCTCATGTGGGTGCTGCTCTCCTGCGCTTGGATCGTCAATGCGCAGGAGAGCAAGCCAGTCAACGACTACGGGGTTATTCCATAGTTCTTGACAGCAATGCTCAGGGCGCCCACAGCCGTTTTCATGGCGGTCGATTCCGCCTGGCTATAGGCGGCGCTCGGCGTGGAGGGTGAAGCGGTGGCCGCAGCACGCACCACGGGCGTTGCGCCGTTCGTGGGCGACATTATGACGAGCGCCACACCATCCATCGGCAACGCGGCGTTTGACCAAGTGTTGCCCGTGCCGTCCTTGAGCACGTTCCCGGTCGGATAGGGCACTTGCAGGCCGCGGTCATTGACAAGCGTTGCAGTCTTCGCGCCGCAGTTGACCTAGCGCCCGAAATGGTAACGGTACTGTACGTCGAACGGACGTGGATGACGCATGACAGGGCTGCGGTGGACGTGTACGTGTTCTCGATGGTGTTGGCGGAAACCACGAGTCCTGAGTTGGTGTTCAGGATGTGCAAATTGGCCTTGTCCCCGTTAGTGGACACGGGGTTATGCGGCTTTAGCGAAGACCGCGTTCTGGTTTGAGTATTGCAGTTCGAAGTCTACGGGGCTGACCTGGCCGAGGGATGTGTGCCGGCGGCGCCGGTTGCAGCGGTCTTCGATCCAGGCGCCGACCTCTTTGGATGCTTTGTTTTTGCTGGGCCAGACGCGTCGATGGTAGAACTCGGTCTTGAGCGTGGCGAAGAAACTTTCCGCCATCGCGTTATCCCAGCAGACCCCGGTGTAGCCCATCGACCGGGTGATGCGGTGCGCTTTAGCGAACGCGGTGATCTGCGCTGACGCGTATTGGGCGGATTCAACCGGTGGAAGCAACACCGGTGTTTGCGAATAAAAGTAGCTCGTTCATCGCTTCGGCTGGCGTCTTGAATCCGAGTGTCTTGCGAGGGCGTTCGTTCAGGGTCTTGGCGACGCCTTCGAGATCGACCCCCTGGCCGACGGCGCCCTTAGCTCCTCTGGTTCTTCGGCAGCGTCTCGACCTGATTCAATGACACAGTGACTGAAGCAGGAAACCGCTCGAGCGCTCGCAGAACCGCGAAGCGCAGCAAGCCCCGGATCTACCGTCGTTGGTGGTTCTGGGGGGCCATCGCCGTCGGTGTCGTCATTGTTGCCGGAGCATGGGTGGGTGTCCGGGGACTACAGGCGAAGGTTGAGCTGGAAGCAGCAATACCACTGGCCTCCATCATAAAGACGCAGCTGCTGGTAGGAGACTCGGCGGCGGTCTCCGCATCGGTGAAGAGCATGGCAGGGCAGACCGCCCGCGCCCGCGATCTGACCGACGATCCGGTGTGGCGTGCCGCGGAGCTCGTTCCCTTCGTGGGGGCCAATCTCGCAGCTGTGCGAAACCTGGCCGACGTTGCCGATGACGTAGTCAGCGGTGCGGCCGTCCCCTTGGCTGCGACCGCAGCGACGTTGAATCCTGCGACGCTCAAGCCCACCGGCGGCGCCATCGATCTTGAGCCGATTGTTGCAGCGGGCGAAGCTCTCAACCAGGCCAGCACAGTGTTCGCGGCAGCGGACAAGCGGGTCAGCGACCTCGACACCAGCATGACCGTCGGGCAGGTCACCGCAGCCGTGGACGAATTTCACGGCTTCCTCGGGAGCATCACTCCGGCGTTGGTGTCGGCAAGCCAGGTAGTGGAGGCTCTTCCCGATGCTCTCGGGGGGACTGCGCCACGCAACTACGTCATCGTGTTCCAGAACAACGCTGAGGCGCGTGCGCTCGGGGGCACCTCGCTCTCGTTCGCCCTGCTGACCATTGACAAGGGTCGCGTCACGCTGGGTGACGCCGTGCCGGCGGGATTCGGGAACTTCGCGTATTACCAGGAATCCGTGATTCCTCTGCCGGAGGGGGTTGAGGCGCTGTACGGTTCGGAGTTTGGTCGGGCCATGTCGAACGTTACGGTGCGGCCTTACTTCGGGAGTGCTGCCGAGACGACCCGGGTGATGTGGAAACAACAGTTTGGAATAGACGTTGACGGCGTGATTTCCATCGACCCCGTGGCGCTGGGGTATCTTCTTCGCGGGACCGCGCCGATTCCGATATCTACAGGCGATGTTCTGACGAGCGACACCCTTGTGCCTTTGCTTCTAAACGGCGTCTACATGCGCTATTGGGCGGATAATGCGGCACAGGATGCCGTGTACGCGGAGATCGTCGTAAAAACCTTCGATCAGCTTCTGGGCGGAGAGCTGGACCCAAAGGTGGTGCTGTCCGCCCTGACCCAAGCCGCGAGCGAGCATCGGGTGCTGATGTGGAGCCCAAAGGCGGAAGAACAAGCCATCTTCGAGTCTCTGGGGGTGGATGGCTCCCTGCCGAAGAGCACCGAAAAGACAGATCGGGTCGGGGTCTACTTTCAAGAAAACGTTGGCTCGAAGATGAACTACTACCTGAAGCAGTCCGTCAACCTCGGCCAGGCTGCGTGCCGGGCTGATGGGAAGGCGTCCTATCGCGTCGGCATCGACCTCACCAACGAGATTCCGGGCGATGCGGCGACATCCATTAGCCCGTCGATTCTCGGCACGTTCGTTCGGGAGAAGCTCGAGCCGGGTGTGCAGCGCATGATCGTCATGGTCTACGCCCCGCCCGGTTCGCAGATCCTTGGAGCGACGGTTGACGGGGCTGCGGTGCAGCTGGAGTCGTTCCACGACACCGACTACCCGGTGGCGAAGCTGATCGTGAGTATGGAGCCCGGCGCCACCTCGAAGATGGCAATCGACGTTGTGGCGCTCGGAACCGGCAAGAAGGCGCTCGAGGCTCAGGTCACTCCGATGGTGAACCCCACGACAATCTCGGACCTGCCCCTCGACTGCGCCACCGTCGCGGCGGAGTAGTGGGTGACGGGCTACAGGCCGATGGCGAAGGCGGCGTAGCCGATGACTCCGGCGGAAACCGCAGCGACGGCCAGAAAGGCGTACTGCAGTCCCTTGGTGCTGCGACCTCGTCGCAATAATGCCTTGTGGCCCATCTGCTCGGGCCGGATTTTCGTCATAATTTTTACTGTACCGCTGCGGTGACACCCGAATCATTGCTCTGGGCCCCCAAAGGAGGGGGTTAGGCTGCCTCGCCTGGTGCCCGAGGCTAGGCTTCAATCGTGGTGATTGAGATATGAAACTGTCCGTGATCGGTTGTGGCTACCTGGGGGCCGTGCACGCTTCGGCTATGGCAGAGCTGGGCCACGACGTGGTGGGCATCGATATCGATGCTCGAAAGATCGACCAGCTGGCCGCGGGCAGGCCGCCGTTCTTCGAGCCGGGCCTGCCCGAGATTCTGTCCTCGGCCATGGCGTCGGGTCGGCTACGCTTCAGCACCGACATTGCCGACGCCGCCGGCGCGCAAGTCCATTTCATCGGCGTCGGCACCCCGCAGAAGGCCGGCAGCCATGCCGCCGACCTCAGCTACGTCGATGCGGCTGTGCAGTCGCTGCTGCCACACCTTGCCGCCGGTGACCTGGTCGTGGGCAAGAGCACGGTGCCGGTCGGCACCGCCGCCCGCCTGGCCGGCGTGATCGAGGCATCCGGCAACGGGGCCACCCTGGCCTGGAACCCCGAGTTTCTGCGCGAGGGCTTCGCCGTGAAAGACACCATCAGTCCCGACCGTCTCGTCTACGGGGTGCCGGTCGGCGCGGCCGGCGAGCACGCCACAGCGCTGCTAAACGAGGTCTACGCGTCGGCGATGGCCGCTGAGACGCCGCTGATCGTGACCGACTACGCCACGGCCGAGCTCGTCAAGGTCGCCGCGAACGCGTTCCTGGCCACCAAAATCAGTTTCATCAACGCCATGAGTGAGATCGCCGACGTCTCCGGGGCGAACATCACCGAGCTGGCCGACGCCATCGGGTTCGACAACCGCATCGGGCGCCGCTTTCTCAACGCCGGCGTCGGGTTCGGCGGCGGTTGCCTGCCGAAGGACATCCGTGCCTTCACCGCCCGCGCCGAGGAACTCGGCCGGGGCGAGTCAGTCTCCTTCCTGAAGGAGGTCGACGCGATCAACATGCGGCAGCGCCAGCGGGTCGTCGCGATGACCCTGCAGGCCCTGGACAAGCCCGTCTACACAGCCAAGGTGGCCGTGCTCGGGCTCAGCTTCAAGCCGTACTCCGACGACGTGCGGGACTCGCCGGCCCTCGACGTGGCCGTGCAGCTGCGGGGCCTCGGCGCCGACGTGATGGCGACCGACCCGCAGGGAATCGAGAACTCGCGCCTGCGGCATCCGCAGCTCACCTATTCCACCAGCATCGAGGAGACCCTGCGCGCCGCCGACGCGATCGTGCTGGTCACAGAATGGGCCGAGTTCAAGCAGATCGACCCGGTCTGGGCGGCTACTCTGGTTCGTGTGCCCATAATAATTGACGGTCGAAATACTCTTGACGCTGCTGCTTGGCGTGCTGCGGGCTGGACCTACCTGGGGCTCGGTCGGCCCTGATGGCCGACCTTTCTCATGCTTCGGTGACAAAGCCGAAACGCCGCGGGTGGCGAATCGCCCTTATCGCCGTCGCCGCCGTCGTTCTGCTGGTTGGCGGCGCCGCGGGTGTCTACGCCTGGACTCTAAGCAATACATTCGATAGCCAGACCGTGAAGATCCCCGACGTGTTCCCCGACGAGACGTCACGGCCGCCGGCGCCAACCGGTGACGCGGCAACCGGTGACGGGGCAACCGGGCAGAACATCCTCCTGCTCGGCTCTGACACCCGAGGAGCGAACGACGGGTCCATCACCGACCTCACCGGCCAGCGCTCGGACACCATCATGGTGGTGCATGTGCCGGCGAACCGCGAGAACATCTATGTCATGTCGATCATGCGTGACAGCTGGGTCGACATTCCGGGTGAGGGCGAGGCCAAGATCAACGCCGCGATGTCCTACGGCGGGGTTCCCCTGGCCGTGCAGACCATCGAGGGTCTTCTCGGTGCGCGCATCGACCATGTGGCCATCGTCGACTTCACCGGATTCAAGGGCATCACGGATGCCCTGGGCGGCGTCGACATCGACAATCCGGTCGGCTTCGACTCGTCCTCGCTGCCGGGGCGCTACTTCGCCGAGGGAACCCAACGCTTGAACGGCACGGAGGCGCTGGCCTTCGTGCGGGAACGGTACGCCTTCGCGGACGGCGACTTTCAGCGGGCCCGCAACCAGCAGGCCTTCATCAAGGCCTTGCTGGGCAAGTCGCTGACGGCGGAAACCCTCACCAACCCCGCCAGGATCAGCGATCTGGTCGGGGCGATTGCTCCCTACCTCGCCGTTGACGACGGGCTGAACTCGGCCTACGTGGCCGGCCTGGCGGTGGAGCTGCGCGACGTGCGCGTGGACGACGTCACGTTCTTCACTCTGCCGACGACAGGCACCGGTACCTCGCCCGACGGCCAGTCGATCGTCGTCATCGACCAAGACAAGTTGAAGGAAGTGCAGCAGGGGTTTCAGACGGACACCCTCGACTCGTACCAGCCCGAGCTACAGACGATCGGTTAGCGGCCCGTGGGCGCGCACGTCGCTCATGCGCGGGCAACGACGCAGAGCCTGTCTAGCGGCCCTGCTCGACCCGAGTAAGCTTGAGGCTCCGATTTCAAGGGGTGTGCGCGTGGTCGACCAGGAGCTTCAGCGGGAACAGCAGTATGTAGCGAACCTGTATGCGCGCCTCGACGCGCTGCAGCGGGAGGCCGAGCAGCAGCTTGTGGCCGTGCGGCGGCTCGACGTGGGCGGCAACCACCAGTCGCGCTCCGAGCGTGACACGTTCGCGCGCCTCTATGAGGACCGGATCGTGCAGCTGCGCGAGGTCGACGACCGGTTGGCGTTCGGGCGGCTCGAAGTGGCCGCCGACTCCTCTGACTCTGATTCTGCTTCCGACTCTTCCTCTTCCTCTTCCTCTTCTTCCGACTCGACGGATGCCTCCGTCTACCGCTACATCGGCCGGCTGGGGCTGCGCGACGAAAACCTGCAGCCCATCCTGCTCGACTGGCGGGTGCCGCAGGCCAGCGCGTTCTACCAGGCCACCGCGGCGACGCCGCTCGGCGCCCGCGCCCGCCGGCATCTGCTCTCGAAGGGGCGGGACATCGTGCGCATCGAGGACGAGATCCTCGACGCCGCGCTGCTCGAGGGCGATTCGGCAACCCAGCACCAGGGGGAGGGCGCACTGCTGGCCGCACTCACCGCCCAGCGCACCGGGCACATGAGCGATATCGTGTCGACGATTCAGGCGGAGCAGGACCGCATCATCCGTTCAGACCTGAAGGGCGTGCTCGTCGTGCAGGGCGGCCCCGGCACCGGCAAGACGGCCGTAGCCCTGCACCGCGCGGCGTACCTCTTATATACGCATCGCGATCGGCTGAAGAACTCGGGTGTGCTCATCGTGGGGCCGTCGGAGTCCTTTCTGCACTACATCGAGGCGGTGCTGCCGTCGCTGGGGGAGACCGGGGTGGTGCTCGCATCCGTGGGCCAGCTCTATCCGGGTATCGAGGCCACCCGAGAGGATGCCCCGGCCGTCGCCGCGATCAAGGGCCAGACCTCGATGGCCCGGCTGGTTCAGCGTGCTGTGCGGTCGCGGCAGCGAGTGCCGGCGTCGGCGCAGGTGCTGGTCGTCAACGGTGACCGGCTCACGCTCAAGCCGCAACTGATCGAGACCGCGATTCACCGGGCGCGGGCCGGCGGCAAGCCGCACAACGAGGCTCGGGTCACGTTCGTGAAGAACGCGCTCGCTGCGCTCTCCCGGGAGTGGCTCGCGCAGTTGAAGGCCCAGGGCCGGTCGATGGACGACACCGATCTGCCCATGCTGCGCGAAGACCTGCGCCTGGCCGACGACGTGCGGGTGGCGCTGAACACGGCCTGGCTGCCGCTCACCCCCGAGAAGCTCGTGCAAGACCTCTACGCCCGCCCGCAATGGCTGGCGCAGCTCACCCCCACCTGGACGCCGGCGCAGCGCGCGCTGCTGCACCGGCCGCGCGATGCCGAGTTCACCATCTCGGACGTGCCGCTGCTCGACGAGGCGGCCGAGCACCTGGGCGAGTACAACGTGGTCGACGCAGCCCAGAAGCGCGAGCAGAAGGAGCAGCGCAAGCGCGACGTGGAGAACGCCGAGCTGGCCATCTCGAACATGGAGGTGAAGGGGCTCGTGAACGCCAAGGCGCTCGCCGACAACTTCGCCGAGCTTGGCGACCGGGCCACCACGGCCGAGCGCGCCGCCCTGGACCGCACCTGGACTTACGGGCACGTGGTCGTCGACGAAGCACAGGAGCTGTCGCCGATGCAGTGGCGGCTGGTGCTGCGGCGCGGCCCGCTGCGGTCGTTCACGATCGTGGGCGACATCGCCCAGGCGGCGTCGGCCGCGGCCGCGTCGAACTGGCGCGACGCCCTCGAGCCCCTGCTCGGCTCCTCGCTCGAGGCCTCGCGGTGGCGGCTCGAGGAGCTCACCGTGAACTACCGCACGCCGAGCCAGATCACTTCGGCTGCCGAGTCGATGGCGCTCGCGCACGATCTGCCGATCACCCCAGCCAGGTCGGTGCGGGCGAGCGAGTGGCCAATTGAGACGCTCACGGATGTTGTTTCGGCCGTTAGGCGGGAACGCTCGCTGGGGTTGGGTGGCACGGTTGCAGTGATCGTGCTGGAGCACTCGTTGGCGGGGGTTGTTGGTTCGCTGGTTGCTGCGTTCGGTTCCTTGGGCGTCAGTGTCGGTGTCGGGGCTGCGGGGCTGCTCAAGGATGTGGCGGTGCTCACCCCGCAGGATTCGAAGGGGCTGGAGTTCGACGCCGTGATCGTGGTGGACCCGGCGGGGATCGTGGCGGCGTCTTCGCGTGGGGCCGGGGCGCTGTACGTGGCCATGACGCGTCCGACGCAACGGCTGTATCTCGTGGCGACGGGGAAGTTGCCCGCGGGGCTGTAGCGGCCCGGTGGTCTCGCTTGTCGGTGGTTTCGCTTGTCGGTGGTGGTGCTTGTCGGTGGTTTCGCTTGTCGAAACCCGGCGAGCCATTCTCTGAACCCGCGACGCGGCATCCGTGCCCCTGCGTTATCTGCGGACTTTTTCGCGACACGCCTTTCCCCGTGGCTGGGGTGACCCGGTCTTTTCGGACGGGGTCACCCCACCCGGGCACATAGGGCGTGTCCCGAAATTCTCCGAGTTAACGTCACGACGGACGCTCCCGCGCGAGCCCCGACGGCTCCCGCCGCCGCGGCACCCGTCTCCCCACACGCAGCCCCGCACCCTGCCCGCACCCGCCCCGAAACCTGCCCCGCGCCCGCCCCGAAACCAGCCCCGCACCCTGCCCCGGCTCGACAAGCAGGGCCCGCTGTACACTTTCTAGGGCGTCGCGCATGGGTGACGTCAAGCTCCGGACCACGACTACGGCCCCGAGTAACTGAAAAGGATCCACACTTCACATGACGACACTTCCCCGCCTGGTTGCCTTCGATCTCGATGACACGCTTGCCGCCTCCAAATCGCCGCTCGACCCGCGCATGGCGGAACTCTTGGTCAGCCTGCTCGGCGTCGTCGAGGTGTGCGTGATCTCCGGCGGGCAGATCGCCCAGTTCCACATGCAGCTGATCGACAACCTCGAGGCCGTGAGTGACGACATCCTTTCGCGCCTGCATCTGATGCCCACCTGCGGCACCCAGTACTACCGCCACGTCGAGGGTTCCTGGACCCAGATCTACGCCGAATACCTGACCGACGCCGAGAAGACGGATGCCCTCGCCGCCGTCGAGATCTCCGCGCGTTCGCTGGGCTACTGGGAGAGCGACACGTGGGGTCCGATCCTCGAGGACCGCGGTTCGCAGATCACCTTCTCCGCCCTCGGCCAGGCCGCCCCGGTGGCCGCCAAAGTCGCGTGGGACCCAACGGGTGAGAAGAAGAACACCCTGCGCGAAGCCGTGCAGGCGCTACTGCCCGACCTCGAGGTGCGCTCCGGCGGCTCCACCTCGGTGGACATCACCCGTCGCGGCATCGACAAGGCCTACGGCATGCTCAAGCTCGCCGCCCTCACCGGCGTTCCCCTCGACGACATGCTGTTCGTCGGCGACCGCCTCGACGAAAACGGCAATGACTACCCGGTCAAGGTTCTCGGCGTCGAATGCGTCGCCGTGGGGGGTTGGGAAGACACGGCCGCGTTCCTCGAAACGCTGATTCCTCAGCTCGCCGCCGCCGCCGCCGCAGCAGCAGCAGCAGCCTCTGCCGCTGCCACTGCCTCCGCCTGACGAATTCTGCTCAGTCGAACCCCGCGACGAAATCTTGCAACCACGGCCGCAGGTCCGGCCCGAGGTCCTCGCGGTCTGCGGCGAGCCGCACGATCGCCTTGATGTAGTCCAGGCGGTCGCCGGTGTCATAGCGGCGACCGCGGAAGATCACTCCGAACACGCCACCCGTCGCATCCGGGGTCGTCGCAAGCTCCTGCAGCGCATCCGTGAGCTGAATCTCGTTTCCCTTGCCCGGCAGGGTGTGCTCGAGCACGTCGAACACCTCCGGGCGCAGCACATAGCGGCCGATGATGGCCAGGTTCGACGGGGCATCCGCGGCGCTGGGCTTCTCCACGAGCCCGGTCACGCGCACCACGTCGGGGTCGTCGGTGGGCTCGATCGCGGCACAGCCGTAGAGGTGGATCTGCGACGGATCGACCTCCATCAGCGCCACGATGCTGGCGTTGCGTGCGCCCTGCTCCACCAGCATCCGGGCCAGCAACGGGTCACGGATGTCGATCAGGTCATCACCCAGCAGCACCGCGAACGGCTTGTCGCCGACGTGCATCTTCGCGCGCAGCACCGCATGCCCGAGTCCGAGCGGGTCGCCCTGGCGCAAGTAGTGGATGTCGGCCAGCCGGGTGGGGAGCCGCACCTTCGCCAGGCGGTCGTGGTCGCCCTTCTTCTCGAGCAGCGACTCCAACTCGGTCATGCGGTCGAAGTGGTTCTCCAACGCGTTCTTATGCCGCCCTGTCACCATCAGTAGGTCGGTCAGGCCGGCCGCGGCTGCCTCCTCGACCACGTACTGGATCGCGGGCTTGTCGACGACGGGAAGCATTTCCTTCGGCATGGCCTTGGTCGCCGGCAAAAAGCGTGTTCCCAGTCCTGCCGCGGGAATGACGGCCTTGGTAATCTCGGAGCTCATGAGACTCAGACTAAGGGCGCAGTGTTGCCGCCGCATCTCCCACCGCGGATCTTTCGGTCTGGCGCCGTGATCTGTCTCGGCCACCGGCCACTGCCCGTGAGGTCACCTGCCGCCTGCTCTGGGCTGCCTTGCCGTACCCCTGAGTCGGGCTGGCAGCTGCGGCTAATTCAGGAGAAACCCGGCCACAGTCATCCGTTGCGCCGTATTCCCGGGGGCTGTGCCGCGCATCCAGCCCAGATCTCCTGAGTTAGCCACCTGTGAGCCCGGTGGCCGGTGGCTCAGCTGGCGTAACTCCTGCAATTCGCGGCCGGAGGGTCACGCCAGGCCGAATCGGGCACATCCGTCAGAATCTGCAGGAGTTGTGCGCGGCCGTAGGGGGCTAACTCAGGAAAACCGGGCCGGCTGCGGCTTGCGCCCCCGGAATTACGCAACGGATACCGAGGCCCATCCCGGATCTCCTGAGTTAGCCACAGAAAAGGCAAGTGCACGTGCCGACGGGCACCCCGGCGCACACCCGCACCCGACCTGCAGTCCCCGTCAGCGCCCGCGGCCGCCGCGCAACAGAACCAACCCGAGCACCGTTCCGACCGCGGTCCCGACCGTGTTCGCGACCACATCGGCGAGGGTGGCGAACCGGTCCGGCAGGAAGATCAGCTGCCCGAGCTCGATGGTGCAGCTCGCCGCGAACCCGACCAGCACGGCCAGCCACCACCGTCGTGCGCCGGCCACGAGCACGACAAACAGGCCGACCGGCACGAACAGGGCGATGTTGGCGATGAACTCGACCAGGCCGTAGCGCACCCAGCCGGGCGCGCCGTGTTCCTGCAGCCAATCGATAAGGGCCAGCAGTGAGTCGTACGCCGCCCGGTCGACCGGCACCGGCCAGAACGCGATGAAGGCCAGCGCGACCAGATAGGCGAGCATGAGCCAGGGCGCCCACCGGCGCAGCCGGGTGGGCGCGGCTCCGCCCGCCGCGGCAGGGCCCGGCGGTCTCGGCGGGGGAGTGCGACTCGCGTCGGTCATGTCTCGCCTCCCGGTACGTCACGATCGGCGAACCGACGGCGCCGGGACCTGACCGCAACACTGTCGATCTATTTACCGTAGACGCATCCGTGCGCGGGGGCTCGCAAATACGCTCTGAGCCGAAGGATGCCCACCGCCGACCACTTCCATTCCGGTCGAGAGTGACCGGTAAAGCGGGCGCTCTCGACCGGAACAGGCACCCTCACGACGAAAACCGAGCCCCTACCGCCCGGCCGACACCCGCTTCGGCAGCACGAAGACGAGCAGCAGTGCCAGCACGCTGAACGCGGCGCTCACGCCCATCGCCGCGGTGGCGCTGTCGGTGAAGCCGGCGGCGACGGCCTCCGCACCGGGGCCGGCCACGACCAGCGTGCCGAAGAAGACGCTGCCGATCACGGCTATGCCCACGGCGCTGCCGACCCGCTGCATCACGCCGACCACGCCGCTGGCCGCACCGGCCTCGGAGCGGTCCACGGTCGCCACGATGAACTGGGCGTTCGGCGCGATGAAGAATCCGCTGCCGAGACCCGCGATCAGCAGCGGCGGCAGCAGCTCCCAGTTGGTGATCGCCGGGCCGATCAGGAGCAGGGCGAGCCAGACCCAGACCAGGCCGATGGTGACCAAGGACACGCCGATGATCAGCACGGTGCGGCCGAGCCGCTGCGCCAGCCGGTTGCTCTGCGAGGCGCCGATGATGGTTCCGATCGCGAACGGGATCGATACCAGCCCCGACTCGAGGGCGGTGTGCCCGAGGCCGGCCTGCCAGAGGATCGAAATGGTGAAGAAGATGCTGGTGAACGCGGCGAAGTAGACCAGGGCGAGCACGATGCCGCCGGTGAACGCCGGATGCCGGAACAGCCGCGGCGGCACCAGCGGGCTCTTGCCCCACCGGGTGTACGCCACCTCCCAGAAGCCGAATGCCACAATCAACAGCGCCCCCGCCGCCAGGGTCAGGTAGGTCCAGAGCGGCCAGCCCTGGTCCTCGCCCTCGATCAGGGGAACGAGCAGCGCCACGAGCCCGCCGGAGATCAGCAGCAGGCCCACCCAGTCGATGCCGCCGCTCGGGGTGCCCGGGGCACGTTCGGAGCCGGCCGGCAACAGGATCGCCGCCGCGACGAGGGCGACGATGCCGATCGGCAGGTTGACCCAGAAGACCAGGCGCCATCCGTTCTCGTCGCCGAAGGCCTCGATGATCAGGCCGCCGATGATCGGGCCGAGCGCCGTGGATACGCCGATCACCGTGCCCATGATCGCGAACGCCTTGCCGCGGGTGATGGGCGGGAACAGAAGCTGGATCACAGCGGTCACGGCCGGCACGAACATGCCGCCGGCAAGCCCCTGCACGACCCGGGCGATGATCAGCTGCAGATCGTTCTGCGCGAGCCCGCAGGCGAGGCTGGCCAGGGTGAACAGCAGCAGACCGGTGAAGAAGACCCACTTGTGGCCGATGCGGTCGCCGAGCCGCCCGGCCGGGATCAGCGCGATCCCGAAGGCGAGCGCGTAGCCGGAGATGATCCAGGAGAGGGTGGCCTCCGAGGCATCCAGGCTGGTACGGATGGTCGGAAGCGCCACATTCACGATCGTGGTGTCGAGCAGCGCCATGAACATGCCGGCCAGCAGCACGATCAGGGCCTGCCAGGCATGCCGTGGGATAGCGACAGGTGCGGGGAGACCCGGGCTGGAATCGGTCATGACATGATCCTCTCGCGCTTCTGGCCGCGCCGGCCCGGCCGCACCAACACCAAACACCAACTACCAAACACCAACTACAAAAACCCCCACTCCGAAGAGTGAGGGTTTTGCATATCTGTCGGGGTAACAGGATTTGAACCTGCGACCTCGTCGTCCCGAACGACGCGCGCTACCAAGCTGCGCCATACCCCGATGGCCCGTAAGCCTTGACAAGTATAACCCCCCGGATGCCCTACCACGACCATCCGGTGCCGAGCCTGCCGATACCCCCGCTACGCCGCCGTCAGCGTGAGCAGGGTCGCCTCCGGCGCGCAGGCGAACCGCACCGGCGCGTAGATCGACGTGCCGAGCCCCGCGGACACGTTCAGGTACGAGGTGTGCAGTCCGGAGTCCCAGAGGCTGAGGCCCTTGACCTGCTTGCGTGGGATGTCGCAGTTGGTGACGAGGGCGCCGTACCGGGGAACGCACACCTGCCCGCCGTGCGTGTGCCCGGCCAGGATCAGCTGGGCACCATGGTTGACGAACGAGTTGAGCACCCGCTGGTAGGGCGCGTGGGCGACGCCCACCGTGAGCGTCGACCGCGGCGGGGTCGCCTCCTCGGGGTCGGGCCAGTGCTCCTCCGACAACGGGTCGTTCGCGCGCAGGTCGTCGATCGCCCGGGTGATCAGGTCGAGGCGGTCGAGCCCGATGTGCGGGTCATCCACCCCGAACAGCTCCAGGTGGGTGCCGTTGATGTCGAGCGCGGCCGCTGCGTTGTCGAGGTCGATCCAGCCGAGGTCGCCGAACACCCGGTGCAGGTGGGCGATGTCGAGCTTCTCGTGAAACGCCGAGCGAAGCGTCGACGGGGCACGGAAGTACCGCATCGGGTTCTTCAACTGCGGCCCGTAGTAGTCGTTCGACCCGTTGACGAAGATGCCCGGAATGCCGCGGAACGGTTCGAGGGCATACTCGATCCCGGAAATGCCGTCGGCGTGACCGAGGTTGTCGCCCGTGTTCACGATCAGGTCCGGTGCGAGGTCGGCCAAGCCGCGCACCCAGTCCTGTTTATCCCGCTGCCACGGTGCCATGTGCAGGTCGGAGAGGTGCAGCACCTTGATCGGGGCGGATCCCGGCGCGAGCACCGGGACGAGAACCTCGCGGAGGGTGAACATGCGGCGCTCCACGAGAGAGCCCCAGGCGAACGCGACGACTCCGGCCGCGGCTACCACCCCGGCGCTGACGGCCAGGGAGGTGCCTGCGGAGTTGGCGCGGGTCATCCGTTGCCCCCGCCGTTCGCGTCGGGTTTCGCGTCGGGCTTCGCGCCGGCGGCAAGCTTGCCGACCACGATCGTGACGGAGCTGCCCGCCGCGGCGCCGGAGCCGGCGGTCGGTGTCATGGAGAGCACCGTGCCGACCTGCTTCGGGTCGGTGACGTCCTGCTCCTGCTTGACGATGCCGAAGCCCGCCAGGGTGGAGGTAGCTTCGGCCTCGGTCTTGCCCACGACATCGGGCACGATCTTGAGCGCGCCATTGCTGGAGTAGACGGTCACGGTCGAGCCGCGGCTGGCGCTGCTGCCGCCGGCCGGGTCGGTGCGGGCCACGGTGCCGGCGGGCATCTCGGAGTCGGTCACACCGCCGTCGACCACGTCGAAGCCGGCCGAGGTCAGGGTGGAGGCGGCTTCGCTCATCGACTTGCCGCGCAGGTCGGGGACCGGAATCTGAACGGCCTGCAGCACCTTGTTGGATGCCTCGGCGAAGGCGTCTCCGCCGTACTTCGCGTTCGCGACGCTCATCACCTCCGGCCACATGCGGTGACGGGCGGTGGCAGCCGTGCCGCCCTCCCAGTCGCGGACGAGACGCTGGTTGATGTCGCCGGTGACGCTGACGACGCCGATCACCGTGGCGACCTTGGTGCTCGCGCCGCTCATCCAGGTGTCCTTGTTGCCGTCGGTGGTTCCGGTCTTGCCGATCATCGGCACCTTCGGGGAGGTCGCGGAATTCGACGCGCGTCCCGAGCCTTCGGTCATCACCTTTTGCATGGCATACGTCATGCCGGCGTCGACCTCAGGGGTGACCGCCTGGGTGCACTTGGTCTGCGGCGGGGTCATGTCGACGCCGTCGCCGCCGACGATCCGGTCGATCACGATCGGGCTGCAGCTGACGCCGTTGTTGGCGATGCCGGCGAAGGCGATGGCCATGCTGAGCGGCGCGACCTCGTTCGTGCCGAGCACGGCCGAGGGACCTTGTTCGAGAGGCTTCAGGTCGGCGCGGCCCACTCCGAAGGAGTTGGCCATCGTGGCGATGCCGCACTGGTCCAGCTTCTTCGCCATGCCGATGAAGCCGGTGTTGATGGAGTCGATCGTCGACTGCAGCGCGCTGTAGTTGGTGCCGGGCTCGTTCGCGTCGTTCTTGGGGTTGAAGACATAGCTCTGGTTGCCCTCACAGCTGTTCTTGAACACGCCCCAGTCGCTCTTGCGGCGGGAGTCGACGCGCTCGTTGAGCGTGTGCCCCTGGGTCAGCCACTCGGCGAGGGTGAAGACCTTGTAGGTCGAGCCGGGCTGGAACCCGAGCGAGCCGCCCTCGTTGGAGTTGGTGTTGTAGTTGATGCCCGTGTAGTCATTATTGTTCTCGGTCACGGCCGGGTCCTGGCTGTAATCCTTGTTCTGGGTCATGGCCAACACTCGGCCGGTGCCCACCTCGACGCTGGTGATCACACCGCCCACGTCCCAGTCCCCGTACTGCTTCGGCACGTGCTTCTTCATGGTGGTCTCGGCGGCGTTCTGCAGGTCGAGGTCGAGCGTGGTGTAGATCTCGTAGCCGCCACGACGGAAGTTGGCCATGCGGGTGACTTCGTCTTCACCGAAGGAGGGGTCGTTCCGCAGGGTGTTGACGACCAGGTCGCAGAAGTAGGCGCTGCCGCCGGCTGTCGCACACCCGGTGCTGGGTTCCGTGATGGTGGGCTCGATCACGGTGGCCAGGGCGGCGTCGTGGTCTTCCTGGGTGATCTTCTGGTACTTGAGCATCTCGCCCAGGATGTAGTCGCGGCGTTCCTTGTTGGCGGCATACCCGTTGGCGACGCCGTTGGTTTCGCTCTCCGGGTTGTCGAGCTGGAACTTGACCGGGTTGTTCACGATCGCCACCAGGCTCGCCGCCTGCGCCAGTGACAGGCCCGCGGCGGTGGTGTTGTAGTAATAGTTGGCGGCCGATTCAATGCCGTAGACCGTGCCGCCGAAACCGGCGATGTTCAGGTACTGGCGAAGGATGTCGTCTTTCGCGTACTGCTTCTCCACGCCGATGGCGAGGCGCATCTCCTTGAGCTTGCGGTCGGGGGTGGTCTCCGTGGCCGTGTCGTAGCAGCTCATGCGCTTCTTTTCGTCGGCCAGAGCCTCGCACTTCTGCACCTGCACGTTTTTCACGTACTGCTGGGTGATCGAGGAGCCGCCGCGTGCGGTGCCGGTGGCCACGGTGCTCACGACGCCCTTGACGGTGCCCTCGAGGTCGATGCCGCCATGCTCATAGAAGCGGGGGTCCTCGCCCGCGATCACGGCATCCTTCACGAACGGGCTGATCGCGTCCCACTCGACTTCCACCCGGTTCTGATCGTAGAACGAGGCCAAAAGCAGGGGGCTGCCGTCGGCGTTGGTCGCGTAGATGTTGCTCTTCTGCGCCAGCTGGTCGATCGCGAGGTAGTCGGGGAGGCTCTCGAACATGTTGATCGTGTTCGTGGCTGTCATGCCGGAGAGGGCCAGAGCGGGGGTGACAGCGGCGGCGACGAGGACGCCGGCCACGGCGCTCATCCCGACGAAACCGAGGAACCCGCCGAGCGCTCCACTGACCGTACGATTTTTGGCAGACATACTATTGAGACTAAGTGACAAATCTGAATAACCGCCTGAATCGGAGCCTTATGCCTGCCTGGGAGTACCTTACGACGCCGCTGATGATTCACAACACAGCTGCCATTTTGAACAACTGGGGCTCGGAGGGCTGGGAGCTCGTGCAGGTCGTTCCCGGACCCGAGGGTGGGCTTGTCGCCTACCTCAAGCGCCCCGTCGCCACCGAAGGAGCCTGAGGCGTGGCGCAGATCGCTGCCCGACTGGCCGAGCTCGGCATCGAGCTGCCGAGCGTCGTGCCTCCCGTGGCCAGCTATGTGCCGGCCGTGGTCTCCGGCTCGCTGGTGTTCACCAGCGGTCAGCTGCCGATGATCTCGGGGGCGCTGCCGGCCACCGGCAAGGTCGGCGACGGCCACGGACTCGTGCCGGCCGCCGACGCCCAGGACTACGCCCGGCAGTGCGCGCTCAACGGGCTTGCCGCCATCCAGGCCGCGATCGGATCGCTGGACCGAGTGACGCAGGTCGTCAAGGTCACCGGCTTCGTCGCATCCGACCCGTCGTTCACCGGCCAGCCCGGTGTCGTCAACGGTGCCTCCCAGGTGCTCGGCGAGATCTTCGGCGACCGGGGCGTGCATGCCCGCTCGGCCGTCGGCGTCGCTGTGCTGCCGCTGGATTCCCCGGTCGAGCTGGAGCTCATCGTCTCCTTCGCCTGAGCCCCAGAAAGCGGGCAGGCCCACTGGGCCTGCCCGCTTTCGTGTGTCTACTCGGGTGCGTGCCCGAACGAATTGGTTAGACGCTGGTTACTTCAGGGTGGACATGATCGCCGTCATCACCGAGGTGTCAGCGAGGGTGGTGGTGTCGCCGACCTCGCGGCCCTCCGCGACATCCTGCAGCAGACGCCGGATGATCTTGCCCGAGCGCGTCTTCGGCAGCTCGCTCACGATGAAGATCTGGCGGGGCCTCGCGATGGCACCGATTTGCTGGGACACGTGCGCCCGCAGCACGGCCTGGATGTCCGCGTGCGAGGACTCCTCCAGGTGGCTGTACTTGATGATGACGAACGCCACCACCGCCTGGCCGGTCGTGTCGTCATGCGCGCCGACCACGGCCGCCTCGGCGGTCATCGGGTGCGCCACCAGCGACGACTCGATCTCGGCCGTGGACAGACGGTGCCCCGACACGTTCATCACGTCGTCGACCCGGCCGAGCAGCCAGATCTCACCGTCACGGTCGAGGCGGGCGCCATCACCGGCGAAGTAGCGCGGGTTCTCCGATCCAAACTTCTCCCAGTACGTCTCCTTGAAGCGCTCCGGGTCACCCCAGATGCCGCGCAGCATCGACGGCCACGGTTCGGTCACCACGAGCAGGCCACCGTTGTCTCGGCCCACGTGGTTTCCCTCGTCGTCGAGCACATCGATCACGACACCGGGGATCGGGCTCTGCGCCGAGCCGGGCTTGGTCGTCGTCACGCCGGGCAGGGCGGAAATCATGATCGCGCCGGTCTCGGTCTGCCACCAGGTGTCGACCACCGGCGCGACATTGCCGCCGATGACCTCGCGATACCACATCCACGCCTCCGGGTTGATGGGCTCGCCCACCGAACCGAGCAGGCGCAGGCTGGTCAGGTCGAAGCCCTGCGGGATCTGGCGACCCAGCTTCATGAAGGTGCGGATGGCCGTGGGCGCCGTGTACAGGATGCTCACCTTGTACTTCTCAACGATTTCCCACCACCGGCCGGGGTGCGGGGTGTCCGGGGTGCCCTCGAAGAGCACCTGGGTGGCGCCGTTGGCGAGCGGGCCGTAGACCACGTAGCTGTGGCCGGTGATCCAGCCGACGTCGGCGGTGCACCAGTAGACATCAGTCTCGGGGTGCATGTCGAACACGTTCTTGTGGGTGAACGCCACCTGCGTGAGGTAGCCACCGGTGGTGTGCAGGATGCCCTTGGGCTTGCCGGTGGTGCCGGACGTGTAAAGGATGAACAGCGGGTTCTCGGCCGGGAAGCCCAGCGCCTCATGCTCTCCCGCGACCGAGGCGAGCTCGTCGTGCCACCACAGGTCGCGGTCGAACCACTCCACGAAGCCGTCGGTGCGCTTGACCACGAGCACGTTGCGCACGGTGGTCTCGCCGCCCTCCAGAGCCGCGTCGACGGCCGGCTTGAGAGCGGACGCCTTGCCCTTGCGGTAACCGCCGTCGGCGGTGATCACGAGCACGGCGCTGGCGTCATCGATGCGCGAACGGAGGCTTTCGGCGCTGAAACCGCCGAAGATGACCGAGTGCACGGCGCCGATGCGGGCCACGGCGAGCATCGAGATGACGGCCTCCGGGATCATCGGCAGGTAGATCGCGACGCGGTCCCCGGCATTCACGCCGAGTTTTGTCAGCACATTCGCAGCACGCTTCACTTCGGCAGTGAGCTCGGCATATGTGATGTCGCGGGAGTCTCCCGGCTCACCCTCGAAGTGCAGCGCGACCCGGTCGCCGTTGCCGGCCAGCACGTGCCGGTCGAGGCAGTTCCAGGCCACGTTCAATTCGCCGTCTTCGAACCATTTGGCGAACGGTGGATTGGTCCAGTCCAGGGTTTTTGTGAACGGCTTATGCCAGTGCAGAAGCTCGCGGGCCTGATCAGCCCAGAATTTCAAACGGTCGTCCGCGGCGTCCTGATAGATCTGCGGCTTCGCAATGGATTGTGCGGCAAACTCCGGTGTCGGCGGGAATCTGCGGGATTCATGGAGAAGGTTATCGATCTTGACGCTCATACGTATGTCGCTCCTTTGCGATGCGCTGCGTGTATCGGGCGCGTAAACCAGCCCCTCCTGAACCCTACACGGCGACATGTGTCGCCCAGGTTGCGCGGAATTGCGGCGAGTTCCCACCCCCAATTGTGGCCTCATCAGGCACCCGGGTTCTGTGTCCTCATTTATGAGGACACGGGGGACTTGCGCATCTGTAATTCCCCTTGTACATTTGTTTTTGTCTGAACGAAAGTTTTGACCTGCGGTGTGTCTGGTTCCCCCCAATCAGCGCACTGCCGAGGCGGCACCTGTTCCCCCCAATAGGTGCCGCCCCCCTTTTTAACCAGTGGTTTTTCGCGGTGGTGCGTCCCGGTCCTCCCCAGCCGGCGGTCGGCCCGGGTTCTCCTCGATCCGGCGCAGGGGCCGGATGCGCTCCCACCGCCGATCTAACGTCGGGGCATGCCCGAGCCGTTCGTCGCCGTCCCGTCATATGGCAGGTCCGTGCCTGCCCGCCCTACCAACGGTGCTCCCGACCGCCGCACGGATGCCCGGCCGCCCGGTGCGCTCAGCCCCGGTGTGCTGCCGGCGATCCGGCCCCTCGACGTGTTCGTGCTCGGCCCGCTCGCCGAATTCGCCGCCGACGGCGAGGTCACCGATCTGTTCGTCAACGGCGCCGCCGGGCTGTGGGTGGATGCCGGCCACGGACTGCTGCACGCCCCGCAGTGGAGCTGCCCGGAACCGGCTGTGCGGGAATTGGCGGTGCGCCTGATCGCCCTCGGCGGGCGCCACATCGACGAGGCCAGCCCCTGCGTCGATGTGCGGCTGTCCGACGGCATCCGGGTGCATGCGGTGCTGCCGCCGGCGTCGAGCACGGGCACGCTGCTGTCCATCCGGCTGCCTCGCGCCGAGCGGCTGAGCCTCGCCACGCTCGCCGCCGGGGGTCTGTTCGGGGTGGGGGAGGCATCCGTCGCCGTCGCCGACCGGCTGCGCGTGGCCGTGCACCGGCGCGAGAACCTGCTCATCACGGGAGCCGCCGGCAGCGGCAAGACCACCCTGCTCGCGGCGCTGCTGGGCGAGGCGCCGCCTGGGGAACGCATCGTGGCCATCGAGGACGTCGCCGAACTGCGCATAGACCACCCGCATGTCGTGGCGCTCGAGGCACGGCAGCCGAACCTCGAGGGTGCCGGCCGGATCGGCCTGGAGAGTCTCCTGCGCGAGGCGTTACGGATGCGCCCCGACCGGCTGGTGCTCGGCGAATGCCGCGGTGCCGAGATCCGGGAGCTGCTGGCCGCGCTCAACACCGGCCACGACGGCGGCGCCGGCACCCTGCACGCGAACTCCCTGCACGACGTTCCGGCCCGACTCGAGGCCCTCGGCGCTCTCGCCGGACTGAGTCCGGAAGCGGTGGCGCGGCAGGCGGTGAGCGCGATCGGGCTGGTGCTGCACCTCGAGCGCCGCGAGGGCCGCCGCCGGCTCGCTCCGCTTGGCCGGTTCGTGCTGGACGCCCGGGATCGCCTGCTGGTGATCGCCGCGGCCCCGGGGAACCGCTGGGCCCCGGGGGAGTCCGGCCCGCCCAGACCGGTCCGCACACACGGGCGGCGGGCCGCCGCGCCCGCCGAGACTGGAGAGTCGGAATGAGAGTCGGCACGAGACTCGGCACGTGGCTCGGCGTGAAACGGCGGCACGGTCCGCCCAGCCCGGCCATCGAGGAGGTGGCGCAGGTGACCCAACGCATCGCGGTTCTCCTCGCCGCCGGCGTCTCCCCGGCATCCGCGTGGGCCTACCTCGAACCCGTCGCTTCGCACCCCGTCGGCGAAAAGTCTCTGTCGCCGACACCGCCCTCTTCGGGGGCACAGATCATCCGGGCGGCGGCCGACGCCGGGCGCCGCGGCAACAACATCGCCGACGCCGTGGCCGCCGAGGCCCGCGCACTCGGCGGCCAGATCGGCGCCGCCTGGCTGGGCCTCGCCGCGGCCTGGCAGGTGGCCACCCAGGCCGGAGCGCCGCTGGCCTCCTGCCTGCGGCAACTGGCGTCATCCTTCCGGGACCTCGGCCAGTTGCACGCCGACCTCGCCGTGGCGCTCGCCGGCCCGAGCGCCACGGCACGGATGGTCGCGTTCCTGCCGGTCGTCGGTGTGCTGTTCGGCAGCCTTCTGGGCTTCAACACGCTGCAGACGCTATTCCTCACCGCACCCGGCTGGGCCTGCCTCGCCGGCGGCGGCGCCCTCATGCTGGCGGCGGACCGCTGGAACCGGCGGCTCGTGCACTCCGCCCGGGCACGGGACCCGACCCCCGGGCTCGAACTGGACCTCACCGCCATCGCCATGACCGGCGGCGGCTCCGTCGACCGCGCCCGGACCCTGGTCGACGCGGCGGCAGAGCGGTTCGCCCTGCACCGCGCGGACTCGGCGGCCAGCATCGACCGGGTGCTCGCTCTGTCGGTGCGCGCCGGCGTTCCCGCCGCGGAGCTGTTGCGAAGCGAGGCCGACCAGCTGCGTCGGCAGGCCCGCAGCGACGGCCAGCACCGGGCCGCCACCCTCGCGGTCACGCTCATGATCCCGCTCGGGGTGTGCGTGTTGCCCGCATTCATGCTGGTCGGAGTTCTGCCGCTGTTGATGACCGTCCTCTCGTCCACAGTGCTCGTTTTCTGAAGTTCTGCACCGAAGCGAGCGGCTGTCGGTGTTCCGCCCTCGCCCGCGCCAGTCTGAGACCACTCGTGCCGCCCACACACCGCGTCGCCCGACGCGAGAAGGAGACGAACGAATGCCCACCATCGAACCGACCACCGATTCTGCCCTGACACCGACCACCGATCAGGCCGCCAAACCGACCAGGGGTCAGGCCCTGCGACCGACCGTTGAACCGGCCACCGACGAGGTCACCAACCTGACCAGGAACCTGATCGCCGAGCGCGCCACCGGCACGATCGACGCAGCGACCACCGGCCCCGGCCTCGGCCACGATTCTCTGCGCAAGGCGGCACCGGCACCCCGGCTTCCGCGCCCCGACCGGTTCCGGCTGCCGCGCGGCCTGCGCGCCGAGACGGGTGCAGCCACCGCCGAATACGCCGTCGCAACGATGGCGGCGGTCGGATTCGCCGGCCTGTTGATCGTCATCCTGCGCGGCGACGAGGTGCGCGGCATCCTGACCGATCTGGTGCGCAATGCGCTTTCCGTGGGGTAGCCGCCGGCCGGAAGGGCACTCCGACGGGCACTCCGACGGGAACTCCGACGGGCACTCCGACGGGCACTCCGACGACGCCCCGAGCGCCCGAAGCCGCGCGCGGCGCCGCCCCGGCCCCAGGGACCGCCCCCGCGACCGCGGCAGCGTCACCGCCGAGTTCGCGACGGTCGTTCCGGCTGTACTGCTCGTGCTCGCCTGCTGCCTGGGCGCCCTGCAGGTGATCGGCCAGCAGGTGCGCCTCACGGATGCCGCGGCCGATGCCGCCCGGTCCCTCTCCCGCGGCGACAGCGTCGACCGGGCCTCTGGGCTGGTGCAGCGGGCGGTGCAGGGGGCCTCGATGACCCCGGAGCGCCGGGGTGAGTTCGTCTGCGTGAACCTGCGCGCACCGAGCTCGTTCGGCGCTTTCGCGGCCTTCGGCCTCACGCTCCGGGCCGGGTCCTGCGCGCTCGGCGGTGGCCGGTGAGGCCCCGCCGGGGGAGGTCCCGGACGCTGACTTCCCGGGCTCTGCGGCGGCGGACCGTGACTCGCCGGGCTCTGCGGCGGCGGCACTGGTCAGCACCCGAGCGCGGCTCGGGTACGGTGCTAGCTGTCGGGGTGCTGGGCGCGGTCATGCTCCTGACGGCGGTGCTGCTGCCGCTGTTCGCCGCGCTGGTGGTCGGTCAGGCGGTGCAGGGGGCAGCGGATGCCGCGGCGCTCGCCGCCGCCGACACCGCCTCGGGCGCCGTGGCCGGGATTCCCTGCGCGGCGGCGGCCGAAGCCGCGAGGCTGAACGGGGCATCCGTCACCGTCTGCACGGTGGAGGGATTGATCGCATCGGTGACCGCGGTGCGCGGCTACCTCGGGTTCGAGCTGGGCGCGCAGGCATGGGCCGGGCCGCCCGATTCGCCCGGCGGCCCCGCCGGCTGACTTCGTCTCAGCGGGCGCGAAAGCCACGGGCGGCTCAGTCGAAGAGGGCCTCGATGTAGCGGTAGTCCACGGCGGTGGGTCGAGCCGGGAATGTGCTGGAGTCGAATTCGAGGCCGGAGCCGCGTAGATAGAGGTAGCGCTTGTTGCCGTCGGCAGGGATCTCGAGTCGCGGCCGCGGATCGCCGGATTCCAGGAACTGGGTGGTGACTGTCTTGCCTTGGAGGGGGCCGTCCGTGAGCTTCGCGGTGTACGTGCCCGTCGCTGAATTCGCCATGCTCCAATTGTCTCCGCCAGCGCAGGCCTGGCAACCCCCAATGGTCTCGCGCGGCGTGGTCGATTAGGCAGGCACCATATTGAAGTGTGTATGGTGTGCCATGGCCCACTTGGACCCGTACCTATAAAGAGGAGTCTGGTGCCAGGCACTAAGAAGCTGGTCATTGTCGAATCGCCGACGAAGATGAAATCGATCGCCGCGTATCTGGGCGACGGCTACGAGGTCTTGTCCTCGGTCGGCCATATTCGCGACTTGATCGAGCCCAAGAACCTGCCACCCGAACTGAAAAAGGGTCCGCTCGGCAAGTTCTCGGTCGACGTGGAAAACGGTTTCGAGCCGTATTACGTCGTGTCCGACGCGAAGAAGAAGACCGTGGCCGAACTCAAACGGGCCATGAAGAACGCCGACGAACTCCTGCTCGCGACTGATGAGGACCGCGAAGGCGAGGCCATCGCTTGGCACCTGCTGCAGGTCCTGCAGCCCAAGGTGCCGGTCAAGCGCATGGTCTTCCACGAAATCACCAAGGAAGCCATCCTTCAGGCGAAGGACAACACCCGCGACCTCGACACCGCCCTCGTCGACGCGCAGGAGACCCGGCGCATCCTCGACCGCATCTACGGCTACGAGATTTCCCCCGTGCTTTGGCGCAAGGTCGGCCCGGGCCTGTCCGCCGGCCGCGTGCAGTCCGCGGCCACCCGCCTCGTCGTCGAACGCGAACGCGAGCGCCTCGCGTTCGTGTCGGCCGGCTATTGGGACCTCATCGCCCAGCTTGCTACCGGCGCGTCCCGGGCGGATTCCGCATTCCAGTCGAAGCTCGTGCGCTTGGGCGGGGAGCGCATCGCCTCCGGCGGCGACTTCGACGACCTCGGCCGGCTGAAACCCAAGGTGACGGCGGTCACGCTCGACGAGGCATCCGCCCTCGCCCTGGCCACCGCCCTCAAGGAACCATCGGTCGCCCTGACCGTGACGAAGGTGACCGCCAAGCCCTACCGTCGTAGCCCGGCCGCGCCCTTCACCACCTCGACCCTGCAGCAGGAGGCGGCCCGCAAGCTGCGCTTCACCGCCCGCCAGACCATGAGCGTGGCCCAGTCGCTCTACGAAAACGGGTACATCACCTATATGCGAACCGACTCGCCGTCGCTGTCGCAGCAGGCGATCACGGCCGCGCGCACCCAGGCGGCGGCGCTCTACGGCCCCGAAACGGTGCCCGACAAGCCCCGCCTGTACAAGGGCAAGAGCAAGAACGCTCAGGAGGCGCACGAGGCGATCCGTCCGTCCGGCGACACATTCCGCACCCCTTCGGCGCTCGCATCCACTCTGCGCGGCAACGACTTCAAGCTCTATGACCTGATCTGGAAGCGCACCGTCGCCTCGCAGATGGCGGATGCGACCGGCTCGACCGCGTCGGTGACCATCGCGGCCGGGCCGACCGGCACGTCCACGCACCCCGCGACATCCGGGGTGCTCGCGGAATTCGCCGCCAGCGGCACCGTGATCACGTTCCGCGGCTTCATGCTGGCCTATGAGGAATCCCGTGACGAGGAGCGCAACGCACCCACCGACGCCACCGAGTCCAAGCTGCCGCCGCTCGAAGAGGGCCAGAAGCTGACCCTGCTCGACGTGGAAGCCAAGGGCCACGAGACCACCCCGGCCGCCCGCTACACCGAGGCGAGCCTGGTGAAGAAGCTCGAGGAGCTCGGCATCGGCCGCCCCTCGACGTACGCGTCGATCATCTCCACGATCACCGAGCGCGGCTACGTCACCCCCCGCGGCCAGTCGCTGGTGCCCAACTGGATCGCCTTCTCCGTCGTTCGCCTGCTCGAGGAGTACTTCTCCGACCTGGTCGAATACGACTTCACCGCCGAGATGGAAGACGACCTCGACCGCATCGCCGACGGCAAAGCCGACCGGGTGGACTGGCTGACCAGCTTCTACTTCGGTTCCGACAAGCACCGCGGCCTGCGCCAGGTCATCGACAACCTCGGCGAGATCGACGCGCGCTCGATCAACTCGATGCCCATCGGCGACGACATCACCCTGCGCATCGGCAAGTACGGTCCCTACCTCGAGGTCATCGACCCGGGCGCGGCACCGGATGCCCCGCCGCGCCGGGTGAACATCCCGCCGAACCTGGCCCCCGACGAGCTGACCCCGGCGAAAGCCCGCGAACTCATCGACGCGCCGGTCATCACCGACCGCGTGATCGGCGAGAACCCGGAGAACGGCAAGCGGATCGTGGCGAAGGACGGCCGGTTCGGCCCCTACGTCACCGAGCTGGAGCCCGAGGTCGAGGTCGTCGAACCCGGCGAGACCATCGACCCGGTCACCGGCGAGGTGACCCTGCTTGCCGATTCGGCCGCCGCCGAGGCTGCCTCCACGACCAAAACGACGGCCGCGGCCGCGAAGCCCAAGCGCAAGCCCCCGGCGAAGAAGGTCGCCGCGGTGAAACCGCGCACGGCCTCGTTGTTCAAGACCATGGACCTCGCCACGATCGACCTCGACACGGCCCTGCATTTGCTCGCCCTGCCGCGCGTGGTCGGCCTCGACCCGGAGACGGGCGCGGAGATCACGGCCCAGAACGGCAAGTTCGGCCCGTATCTCAAGAAGGGCGTGGACACCCGGTCACTGACCAGCGAGGACCAGATCTTCGAGATCGATCTGGCCGGTGCGGTCGACCTGTACGCCCAGCCCAAGTACGGCGCCCGGCGGGCGTCGAGCGCGCTCAAGGAGTTCGAGGCTCCCGACCCCGAGAGCGGCAAGGCGATCAAGATCAAGGACGGCCGGTTCGGCGCCTACGTCACCGACGGCATCACCAACGCCACCATCCCGAAAGCCGAGACGGTGGAGGAGGTCGACTTCGACCGCGCCGTGCAGCTGCTCGCCGACAAGCGCGCCAAGGGCCCGGCCGTCAAGAAGGCGCCGGCGAAGAAGGCCCCGGCCAAGAAGACGGCGGTCAAGAAGGCCCCGGCGAAGAAGACGGCGGTCAGGAAGGCCCCGGCTCGGAAGTCGGCCGTCAAAAAGCCGACTCCGTCGGGTGCCACCACGACGGTGCGCGCTCAGCGCACCCCGGCTCAGAAGGCCGCGACGGCGGCCAAGGCTGCGGCGACCCGGGCGGCCACCGCGGCCGCGAAGGCCGCGACCCAGGCGTCGTCGCTGTCGTGACCCGAGAAGTTCCGGAAGCCGTGACCGGTCCCGCCGCTGCCGGGCTGTTCATCACCCTCGAGGGTGGTGACGGGAGCGGCAAGACGACCCAGTCGGAGCTTCTCACCGACTGGCTCCGGCAGAGCGGGCGCACCGTGCTGCGCACCCGCGAGCCCGGCGGAACGGATGTCGGCGGCGCCATCCGTGAGATCGTGCTGCACCACCGCGGTGAGATCGCACCGCGGGCCGAGGCGCTCCTCTACGCCGCCGACCGGGCCCAGCACATCGCGACCGCGGTGCGGCCGGCGCTCGCCCGAGGCGAAGTGGTGATCCAGGACCGCTATCTGGACTCATCCGTCGCCTACCAGGGTGCCGGACGGGTGCTCGACGCCACCCCGGTGCGTGATCTGTCGCTCTGGGCGGCGGAGGGACTGTTGCCCGCGCTGACCGTGCTGCTCGACCTCGACGAGACCGTGGCGCGCGGCCGCCTCGACGCTGAGAACAAGCCCTTCGACCGGCTCGAGGCGGAGAAGAGCGACTTTCACCGCCGGGTGCGCGCCGCGTTCCTCGCCCTGGCCGACGCCGAGCCGGAGCGGTTTCTGGTCGTGGACGCCGGGCGTCCGGTGGCCGAGATCGCCGCCGTCATCCGCGACCGGGTCGCCGCGCTGCTCTAGGGATGGTGTGAACGGATGTCCGAGGCCGCTGCGGCCCGGCGGCCCGCCGCTGCGGCGGCATCCGTTTCACGCGCGGGCTCGCCGTGCGCCGTGCGCCGTGCGAATTCGACGGAGATTTTGGCCCTGGACCCCGTTATCGGCCCCAAACCGGCCGTTTTCGGCAAAATCTCCGTCGAATTGGTTCGGCACCAGGCGCGGTGCTGCGCCGGCTGGACGGAATGCGCCGACTGGACGGGCCCTGCCGGGGGCGCAACCAGCTGACGGCGCCGGCTGGACGAGCTCTAAGCCCTCTGTCACCGACGAAAGGTACTCTGGTCCGATGACTGTGTGGGATGGCCTGACGGGTCAGGCGAGAGCGATCGCGATCTTCCGCGCGGCGGCCGAACGTCCGAGTGACGGAAACGCCGAGGCGCGCGCCGGGTCGGCCATGACGCACGCCTGGCTGATCACCGGGCCGCCCGGCTCGGGCCGCTCCAACCTCGCGTTCGCCTTCGCGACCGCGCTGCTCAGTCCCGGCACCGAGGCCGGTGACGAGAGCGCCCGCCGCCTGGTCGACGCCCGGACGCATCCCGACCTGACCGTGCTCTCCACCGAGGGCGTCATCATCAAGATGGACTCGGTCAAAGAGGCCGTGAAGCGCTCGCAGTACTCACCGTCGGTGGGCCGTTACCGGGTGGTCGTGGTCGAAGACGCCGATCGCATGGTCGAGCGCACCTCCAACGTTCTGCTCAAGGCTTTGGAAGAGCCGCCGGAGCGCACCGTGTGGATTCTCTGCGCTCCCAGCGAGGCTGACCTGCTGCCCACGATCCGGTCCCGCGTGCGATCGGTGCGGTTGCGGGTGCCGAGCATCGACGACGTCGCCGAGCTGCTCGTGGCCCGGGACGGTGTCGACCGGGCCACCGCGGAACGAGCCGCTCGGGAGGCGCAGAGCCACATCGGCATGGCCCGCCGCCTGGCGACGAACCCCGAGGCGCGAGCGCGACGCGAGGAGACCCTGCGGGCGGCCCTCGGCATCCGCGGCGTGTCGGCGGCGGTGAATGCGGCGGCCCGGCTGCTCGCCGTCGCCGGTGACGACGCGAAGGCGATCACGCTCGAGCGCGACGCCGCCGAGCGTGAGGGCGTGTTGCGCTCCCTGGGCGTCGAGCCGGGACAGTCGGTCCCGCCCGGCCTGCGCAGCCAGATCAAGGCCCTCGAAGATGACCAGAAGCGGAGGGCCACCCGCAGCCTCCGCGACGGGATCGACCGCATCCTGGTCGACCTCACCTCGCTGTACCGCGACGTGATCATGGTGCAGCTCGGCCGGGAGACCAGCGTCATCAACCGGGAACTCCTCACGGAGGTGCGGGCGGCGGGAACCGTCTGTGCGCCCGCCGCCACGCTCTTCACCCTGGACGCGATCGCCCAAGCCCGGCAGCGGATCGAATCGAACGTGGCGCCGGCGCTGGCCCTCGAGGCCATGCTCGTATCGGCAATCCGCCGGTGACCGAGAACACGTCCCAGAAAAGGGGAATCCGTTGACCAGACGAACTCGCGTGCGCACCCTGTCGGCGCGTGCCAGGGCCACCGCCCTGGCACTGGTGCTCGCCATGGGCCTCAGCGGCTGCGTGCCGCTGTTCCTGCCGGGGCAGGCGCCGACCACCTCGGTCCCGACCGGGGAGAAGGTCGACGCCGACCTCGAACCGTTCTATGACCAGGTGCTGAAGTGGGCGGACTGCGACTCCGGCCTGCAGTGCACCACGGCTTCGGCGCCGCTCGACTGGGCCGACCCGGGCAGCGGCGAGACGGTCGACCTGGCGCTGGTGCGGCATCCGGCCACGGGCACCCGGGTGGGTTCCCTGCTGGTCAATCCCGGAGGCCCCGGCGGCTCCGGTTACGACTTCGTGAAGGATTCCCTCGACTACGCCACGGATGCGAAGCTGCAGGCCGGTTTCGACGTCGTCGGTTTCGACCCGCGCGGGGTGGGCCGTTCCTCGGCGGTGAGCTGTTACGAACCGGCTGAGATGGACGAGTACCTCTACGGCTTGCCCGCCGCGGTGCGGGGGAGCGACGCCTGGATCCAGGAGCTGTCGACGGCCGCCGTCGACTTCGGGGCCGCCTGCCAGGAGAATACCGGCGCCCTGCTCGCACACGTCGACAGCCTCAGCGCAGCCCGCGACCTCGACCTGCTGCGCGCCGCGCTCGGTGACGAGAAGCTCAACTTCCTCGGCTACTCCTACGGCACCTTCCTCGGTGCGACCTACGCGGACCTCTACCCCGAGCGGGTCGGACGCCTCGCCCTCGACGGCGCCCTCGACCCGTCCACCAGCAACGCCGATGTGACCCGGGTGCAGGCCACCGGGTTCGAGAACGCGCTGCGCTCCTATCTGGCCGACTGCCTGGCCGGCGAGGAGTGCCCCTTCGATGGCACCGTCGACGAGGCCATGACTACCATCGGAGCCCTGCTCGCCTCGGTTGACGTCAGCCCGATCACGGCCACCGACGGCCGTCGACTCGGCGCGAACACGCTGCTCACCGCCATCATCTACCCGCTCTACCAGGCCACCGCGTGGCCGAACCTGAGCGAGATGTTCGCGAGCGTTCTGCAGGGCGATGCCGACATGGCCTTCCAGTTCGCGGACGGCTACAATGGCCGGTCCGCCGACGGCACCTACCGCGACAACGCGACCGAGGCCTTTCTGGCAATCAACTGCGTGGACTACAGCTACAACGACGATCCCGCCTCGATGCGCGCGCAGGCCGCCGAGATCGAACAGGCCGCCCCGACGATCGGCAAGTACATGGCGTTCGGCGACATCGGCTGCGCCAACTGGCCCTACCAGTTTGAAGGGGAGCGGTCCGAGATCGCCGCCGAGGGGGCCGACCCGATCCTGGTCATCGGCACCACCAACGACCCGGCCACACCCTATGTGTGGGCCGAGAACCTGTCGGAGCAGCTCGCCAGCGGCCACCTCGTCACCTTCACCGGCGAAGGGCACACCGCCTACAACAAATCGAACGACTGTGTGAACTCGGCCGTCGACGATTACCTGCTGAAGGGCACGGTGCCGGCCGAAGACCCGATGTGCTGAGCATCCGCCTGGCTGCAGATTTGCGCGCTGTGTAAGAATTGAGGCATGTCGCTGCACCACGAGGAACCGGGCCTACGCGAACGTAAGCGGCTCGCAACGCGACGCGCCATCCAGCGCGCCGTGTTGACGCTCTCCTGCGAGCGGGGGCTCGAGAAGGTGACCGTCGAGGACATCAGCCGGCTCGCCGATGTGTCGCCGCGCACCTTCTTCAACTACTTCCCCTCGAAGGATGCCGCGCTGGTCGGCGACGAACTCGACCTCGCGTCCGAAGAGCAGATCGAGGCCTTCGTGCACGGCGGCCGCGATGGGGACATCCTGGCCCAGCTGGCCGCGCTGCTCTCGGTCAGCCTCAGGAACACCGAGGGTGACCGGGAGATCCACCAGCTGCGGCGTCAGGTCATGAAGGAGAATCCCTACCTGTTCGGGATGCGGATGGCCACCCTGCGCAACTTCGAGGGTCGACTGCAGGAGATCGTCACCCGGCGCTTCGTCGTCGACCACCCCGAGCTCGGCGCCGGCTCGGCGCAGCTTGAGCAGCGGGCGCTCCTGTTCACCCTGGTGGCCGTGGCTGCGCTCCGCCACGCCTGGCGGTGCTGGGCCGACTCCGACGCGGCCCGCCCCCTGGCCACGCACGTCGCGGCATCCTTCGCGGACCTGTACGAGATGACCCTGAAGACCAGCTAGACTTTGTAGCTGTGTCCGAGGTTTTCCGAGAGGAATAATCGTGACGCCGCCTTAGCTCAGTCGGTAGAGCGTCTCACTCGTAATGAGAAGGTCATCAGTTCGATTCTGATAGGCGGCTCCATCTCAACTCAGGCAGCCGTGGCTTTCGCTCGTGCCGCGCACGCCCGGCACGCAAGTGCTCACCGCGAAGTCACCCGAATCGCGTACAGGGGCGTTGGGCTCGTGGCCGGGACGAAATCGACCGCCTCATCGACCGAAGTCGCCTCACCCGCGTGGTCGCCAACCGCAACCTCGCGGAAAGCCACTTAGTGCACGCACGCACGCACGCACGCGGCGCGGCTCATCGAGCTGATACCGCCCTACTGAGCCCGCAACCTGAGGCTGACTGAGCCGACCGGGGCATCCGTCGTCACGTAAACGCGGAGATTTTCGGGAAACGCCGGTTCTACGGCCCGGCCGAGCGGCGTGTTGCGAAAATCTCCGGAGTCACCGTGCTGTCCCCACGGATGCCCGGTGCCGGGCCGCCGGACCAGGTCGCCGGGTCGTGACGGGCTCGGCCGCCGGCCGCCCGCGATCGCTAGGCTGATCCCATGACCGACACAACCCGCACCGACACTATTCGCTGGGGAATCCTGGCCACGGGCGGGATCGCCCACGCATTCACGGACGACCTCGTCCGGAACGGTTTTCAGGTGCAGGCGGTCGGTTCCCGCTCGCAGGCGTCGGCGGATGCCTTCGCGGCCGAGTTCGGCATTCCCACGGCTCATCCGAGCTACGAGGCCCTGGCCGCGGACCCGGATGTCGATATCATCTACATTTCGACCCCGCATCCGTTTCACGCCGAGAACGCCAAGCTCGCCCTGAATGCCGGCAAGCATGTTCTGATCGAGAAGCCGATCACCCTGAACGGCGCCGAGGCCCGCGAGGTCGTCGACCTCGCCGCGACCCTGGGGCTGCTGGTGCTCGAGGGAATGTGGACCCGGTTCCTGCCGCACATGGTGCGCATCCGCGAGATCCTCGCCGAGGGCACCCTCGGCGACGTGCGCACCCTGATCGCCGATCACACCCAGGACCTGCCGGATGACCCGGCGCACCGGCTGAACGCCATGCACCTGGGCGGCGGGGCGCTCCTCGACCTCGGCATCTACCCGCTCACCTTCGCGTCCGAACTGTTCGGACGCCCCGAGACGATCCTCGCGACCGCCACCTTCAAGGCCACCGGCGCCGACGCGCAGATCGCCACGACCTTCCGCTACGCGGGCGGGCAGATCGCCCAGACCCTGTCGGCCAGCAACACCACCGGCCCGAATACGGCCACCATCCTCGGCACGCTGGGCCGCATCGACATCGACCGGGTCTGGTACTCGCCCACGGACTTCCGGGTGCTCAACAGCGCCAACGAGGTCATCGAGACCTTCACCGCCGAGATCAACGGGCGCGGCATGCACTACCAGGCGGCCGAAGCGGAGCAACTGATCCGGGCCGGCAAGATCTCGAGCGACATCCTGCCGGTCGAGGAAGTGGTGGCGATCATGGAGACGCTCGACCTGGTGCGCGCGCAAATCGGCCTGCGGTACCCCGGGGAGTAAGCGGGAGTCCGTGCGCTGTGCTCCGGTCGATAATCTGACCAGTAGAGCGGGAGGGGGCAGAATGGCGCCGCGTGGATCCAGTGGTGGTGTCACGAACCGGCCTCACCGCCCCCATACGTGGCCGTTGCGGCTCCTCGGCGCGCTGGTCGCGTGCTCCGTCGTCGAGCCGCTCGAGTTCGTTCCGCCCGTCGGATGACGCCACCCCCCGTTTTGGGGTGGTCGTACTCGGGGGCGTTGGTCCATCGGCCCATGACGGCTCGGCTAGCGTGTACGCAACGGGAGCGGGGGATCCGATGCACGCCAACGCGCACGCGGATCGAATCGATGACCGCTCCCTTCGCCATGCGCGGCTCGGCCGCTGGATCCTGTGGCTGATGTGGGTGCTGCTGATCGGTTACGCGATCGGCCTGTTCGCCTCCTTCGGCCCGGTTTTCACCGGTTCCTTGTCGCTAATCACTGCGGGGCTCCCGGCCCTGCTCTGCTGGGCAGCCGCGCTCTGCGCGGAGCGCGGCCGCACGCAGCTGATTCTGGTGTCGGCCGCGATGACGGCCTTTACCCTCGGCAGCACCTATTACCTGCTCGCGGGCGCGGCGACCCTCTCGTTTCCGTCTCCGGCCGACATCGGTTACACGCTTTTCTATCCGCTGATTCTGGCCGGACTGGCTGTCCTGGTCCACCGTCAGCGTGGTGAAATACCCCGGTCGGTCCTGGTGGACGGAGCCATTGGGTCGCTTGGCGCGGCATCCGTGCTGGCCGTGTTGCTCAGCCCGGTGATTGCATCCGCGGGTGTCTGGCCGCCCTCCCCGGCCGCCCTGGTGTCCGCCAGCTACCCTCTGCTCGATCTGTTGCTCGTGTCGGTCATCACGGGGATTGCCGCCGCCCGCGGACTCGACGTGGGCCGACGGTGGGCCCTGCTGGTGCTCGGACTCCTGATCTTCGCGGCAACCGACGCCGTCTACGCCTTCCAGGTTTCCGCCGGAACGTACACCTTCGGGGAGCCGTTGGATGCGGGCTGGGCGCTCGGCCTCACCCTCATTGCGGTCTGGGCGTGGGACCTGGCTCGGCCCGGTGTCACCGCCCGGCGCCCCCTGAGCGGCGTGTGGACCCTCGCGGTGCCCGGGGCAGCCACGATCGCCGGGATGGCGGTGCTCGTCCTCGGCACGCAGGTGAAGATCTCCACAGGCGCCGTGCTCCTCGCAGGCGTGACCCTGGTGCTCGGGACCGTGCGCACCCAGCTCGCCTCCCGGCAGATCGGGCGGATGGCCGACCTTCACCGCCAGGCGAGCACCGACGACCTGACCGGGCTGCCGAACCGGCGCGCCCTCTACGCCGAGGCATCCGCTCACCTCGTGCCCGGGGACGGCCACCGGAGCGCCCTGCTGCTCCTGGATATCGACCGGTTCAAGGAAGTGAACGACAGTCTCGGCCACGACGTCGGCGATCTGCTGCTGGTGCAGGCCGGATCGCGCCTGTTCGATCAGCGACGACCGGGCGATCTTCTCGCCCGGCTCGGCGGCGACGAGTTCGCGCTTTTGATCCAGGACGCCGGCCACGACGAGGCCGTGGCGGCGGCCGTGCGGCTGCGGGCGGTCCTGGCCCGGCCGTTCACGCTGGAGGGCATCGCGATCGAGTCCAACGTCAGCATCGGCATCGCCCTATTCCCCGACCAGGGTGACACCCTCAAGGTGCTGCTGCGCAAGGCCGACATGGCCATGTACAAGGCCAAGTCCTCCCGCAGCGGGCACCACGTCTTCGTCTGCTCCGACGACGATCACGGCGACTCCAGGCTGCGGATGATGGAAGACCTGCGCGGCGCCCTCGCCATGGACGAACTCGTGCTGCACTACCAGCCCAAGATCGAGCTGGCCACCGGGCACGTGCACGGTGTGGAGGCGCTGGTGCGCTGGCAGCACCCGAGCCGGGGTCTGCTGCCTCCCGACGTGTTTCTGACCCTGGCCGAAGACGTCGGGCTCATGCGCGACCTGACCCGGATCGTGCTGGGAAAGGCGCTCGACCAGGCCGCGGTCTGGCGTGCGCAGGGAACACCGCTGACCGTTGCGGTCAACATGTCTCCCAGCACCCTGATCGAGTCCGATCTGCCCGCACGCATCGCCGCCATGATCCAGGTGCGGGGGTTGTCGGCCGCCGACCTGATGCTGGAGATCACCGAAGAGTTCCTGATGGAAGACCGGGCCAGGGCCAGGGACATCCTGATCCGCCTGCGGGAGAGCGGCATCCGCATTGCCGTGGATGATTTCGGCACCGGCTACAGCTCCCTCGCCTACCTCCGGGACCTGCCGATCGACGAGCTCAAACTCGACAAGTCCTTCGTGTTCCCGATGGCCGACGACGCCAGGGCCGCGGCCCTGGTGGCCTCGATCATCGCGCTCGCGCACAGCCTCGGCGTGCGCATGGTGGCGGAGGGCGTCGAGGACGCCGTCGCCTACGCCGAGCTGACCCGGTACGGCTGCGACGAGGCCCAGGGCTTCCACATGTCCCGCCCGCTTCCGGCCGCGGCACTGGATGCCTGGCTCGCCGCCCGGCACGCGCCGGCGGCCACGCGGGCGCCGTCGCAACGCCGCAGTAACGCCGTTGCAACGCCGTGGGCACGAGGCACAGGCTGACTCACAAGCCCGGCGGGTAGGGTTCACGGGTGGAAGAATCGAAGCCTCGCAAACGCCTCGCGGCCGTCCTCGTCACCGTGGCGGTGCTGCTGGGCGCGGGTGCCGTCCTGATCGGGGCGTCGACCCGGGCCCCGGATGCCGCGGCCACCGCCTCCATCGCCGCCGCGAACACCGGTGCGAGCGTGAACGTGCCGGCCGCGGAACCCGTTTCGGAGCGCCCCGTGCCGGCCACCGCCTCCGATGCCAGAAACTTGCGTACGTGTTCGGTCTCAGCGCTGGCCGCCGACCCCCGGTTGGCTGATTTCCAGGCCCAGGTGATCAACGCCAGCACCGGCGAGGTGCTCTTCGACCGCGGCGGCGATACCTCCTCACGCACGGCGAGCGTGCTCAAGGTGCTGACCAGCGCCGCCGCCCTTGAGGTGCTCGGACCGGACTACCGGGCCACGACCACCGTCGTCACCGGCAGCACACCGGGGTCTGTCGTGCTGGTCGGCGGGGGAGACCTCACCCTCACGCGCCTGCCCACCGGCACGGAATCCGTCTACCCCGGCGCAGCCCACGTCGATGAGCTCGCCCGCCAGACCCTCGCCGCCTGGCGGGCGAACCCGGCGAACCCGCCGATCACCTCCCTCGTGCTGGACGCCTCGTTCTTCGGCGGGCCCGGCTGGGAACCGAGCTGGGATGAACTGGAACGCAACGCCGGTTCCATGCCCGACGTGACCGCCCTGCAGGTCGACGGTGACCGCGACGACCCCTCGCGTCAGAGCTCTTCCCGCAGCGCCGACCCCGTCGGGCGCGCCGGCGCGGCCTTCGCCGCCGCGCTCGGCGGCGGCGTGAGCGTCAGCGTCGGCACC